>NZ_VFTM01000019.1:0-125781 GCF_006439555.1 Mesorhizobium sp. B3-1-6
GGGACGTGCAGGGCAAATATTTGGGGGTACACCATATGAGGAAGTTTCGATAAACTAAAATGAAAATAGTCGCTGATGTTATTGATAAGTTGAAAGAAGATCAAATGAATGACCCGCCTGAAGTGCAAGACTTCGTTGTTGAGGATGTTCTGGAGCTAACCGATTATTCCGAGTATGGAGCTGTAGTTACCATAGTCGACGTAGGAGGGAGACGTGTTCGCCTTCATGTCAGCATCATCAGAGGTGAACTGCTTTGCGAGCGGATTGCTGACGCGCTGGAGTGCCGGTACGGGACATAAACCTTCGAACACCGAGCGAATGCCCCGATCATTGAATATCCGGATGCGAGTTCAATGGCAAAACAGCGTCCCCGAGACGATCTGTGCTTGCAGGACTTGGCAGACGCGGCGAAGCCCGGCGCCGATAAGGCGCCCGGAGCTGCTATTGGTCGGTCCCGGCTCTGACACTTAGCCGAACGCTACCTTGTGCTCATCCTCGTTCTTGGCAGTTCCCGCCGTTTCGAAACGCACCCCAAAATGGCTGCTTATGGCGCGACGCGGTCCGTCCTGCGTTGGACGCATCGGTCCGCTCTTCAGCACGTTCCCAAAACGGACAGTCAGTTGTCGGCCCCATTCCGGTCGAAGCAGGGAAACCGATGCATTGAATCAGCTTTGCCGCTGCTAAACGCGCACATCATTTGGGGATGCGGATCTCAGGCGGAATTTCCCCTTATCGTCAATGTCCAATTCCGGGCCGGGCTCCTTTGCAACCAAAACCTCACGGGCACGTTGTGTTTCGGTCCGCAATCAGGAGGAGGATGCCGTGAACGGAATAATCTATCTTGTTGGCCTCGTCGTGATCGTTTTGTTCATTCTATCATTTTTTGGACTTCGGTAAGATCATGGCCAAAATAGCCCCCACGGAAAGCGCTGCAGTGACCCCAAAAGTGGCTACATCGTCCTATCTTGAGTGGGGAGGCATATTTGGCGGGGGTGTCATCGCTTGCGCCATTTCGGTGGTTCTTCTGCAATTCGGGTCGAGCGCTGGTTTGGCGCTGGGTTCTCCGACTCTTCCCAACGGTGGCGCCTCCTGGAATGTGCTGGTGGCCGGGCTGTGGGTAGTTATCGTTGCTATAGCAAGTTCCGCAGCCGGCGGTTATGTAGCTGGACGGATGCGCACGCGCTGGGAAGATAGCAACCAAAGTGAAAGCGAATTCCGCGACGGCATACACGGCATCGCAGTCTGGGCCCTAGCGACACTTGGAGCAGCGTTTTTCTTGGCAATGATTGGTGGGCACGGCGCAGCCGCCGTGGTCAATCGCCCCGACGCGCAACTCAACGAAAGCACGGTGCGCCTTTCAGCCCACATAACTGCCATTTTTAGCTTTGCGACTGCTGCAGGCTCCGCGCTTGGCGCTGCGGCAGCATGGTTTGCAGCGATTGCCGGGGGTGAACACCGCGATGAGGGGATCGCTTTTCACCACGTCGTACCGGTTTTCTTGCGCAAGCGTTAGTGCAAAACAATGCACTCGCCCGGCCGGCAAAGCCAACCGCAGCTGTTCCAAGGTCATAGAGATCATCCGTTGGAGAGTGTCTACTTGTCGCCAAACTTGGCCAATACCGGACGGGCTGAAAACGGTCCCGGAGCCGACGATATCATCCCGGTCTGTTTCTCCGACGTCCTTCCAAAGACCCTCGCCGGCGCCTGGAGATAGGCCGTCACGCCATCGAAGCGGGTCGCTAGTCCTTCTTTCAGACGATCGAAATCCCTTCCGGGGAAGAGTTGACCTTGGTGTAACAGCATTTGGACGAGGTACATAGTAATCACCGCTATGCTGCGGATCTGAGGAGGTTGCTTTCGAGGAGAGTGATCTTCGACTAGCCTGACGAGGCAAAAGGAATACGGGCGGCGCTCGCCCGTATTCTCACAGTTAGCGATCTCAGGCCAAATGCATGTGCTTGGACTTTCGCTCGCCGCCTTTTTCAGCTTCTTGAGGCGTCTCTTACTCCCTCGCATGAGTTAAAATGCGAAATACCGGCCAATGGGCAATCGCTTCACGCAATCTGCTGAAAAGCTTGCCTTCCTTGTCGCCGGCAGATCGGACCTGAACGGCAGCCCATCCGGCCTTCATGGTCCCGCCGACGTGGCAGTGGCAAACAATCGCGTGCAGTTGCCAATCCGTTAGCTCGAAGAAGCGTTTCGATTCGCCATAGGTATCGTTCTTCAGTCCTTGCGCGCGCAATATTGGATCGGCGAAAGCGATGCTGAGCGCGGAGTCCAGGGACCGCGCCTTGTCACGCACGTCCAGGGTCATGTATTCCGTCCCGGGGAAGGCGGCGAGGCACCGCTCGGGATTTCGCTCGAGCAGCATGGCCCAATGTTCCAAACGCTGACGCCGCGCCATAGTCGGAAAGGATACTTCGACTTCCGCGACCTCATGCAGTTCTTCAAGTGTCTGATGTTTCATGGCCGTCTCCTGTTGGCGAGGCGCTCTGCCTGCAGAATGCACAGGGCGGAATGGGCCTCGGTCGTCCCTATGCAGGCGAACCAGCAGTCCGTCGGGAAGTTCCATTGGCCAGGAAATTTGACAGTGTGCCTGCTTCAATTTCCCGCTGTCTCTGTGCCTTGGACCATCCCGTGCAACGAGCTACTGCGATGCTTCGACCAGCCGTTGGAGCAATGGGTAATCCCTTCAGGTCCTTGTAAGGCGTGAGATCTAACTCCCATGGCACGCAGCGAAGCTGTTCCTCATCGATCGCTTTCTCGTGCCCCTTGATGACGCTTTGGTAGTGCCGCCAGGTCAGGCCAGCCCCTCTCACCGCATCTCTTTCGATGCGCGAGGCAATTTGATGGGCGTGCAGATAATGAAGCCGCAACTCGTCCAAGAGAGCTTTTTCAACAATTTCGTGGCACACCAGAAATGGTTCGAGCCGCACGTCCTTGCCTCTCCACCTGATGGTGCGCGGCAGATGTCGGTCGATGTAAATCGTCGTTGCATCCCTGCTGTACCCAGCAATGTAGGGAATATCGAACTCGTGGCTGATCCTAACTCGTCGATGAAGCGCAGAAACGACATCAGACAGAACGAGGTCGCTAATATCTTCAGAGCTATGACGGACCTCGTCGGCTAATTTCAAGTCCGCTCCCGCGTTTTCCAGTCTAAGCGCCCGCCACACGGGCGAGCGCTTAGCGATGATTTTTTTTATTTGTTGACGATGATGCGCTGCTTGTCCCGGTTTTGGGCGTAAGTGGCCTTGTCGTAGGCAGTCTGCGCCTCCAGCTGGTCCTTGGTGAAGTTCGTATAGAGGTAACGGTTGCCGTTCTTGTCGGTCATGAACTTGAGGTTCTCCATACCGACGGCGACCTTCTTTTCGCCAATGCCCAGAAAGCCCCCTACATCAACGATTATTGTGTCGACCTTCTTGTCACCAGTCAGGATGACGTCGCCAATCTCGCCGACCTTCGCATCATCTGCGCCATAGACGTTGGTTCCGATCAGATTTGCCGCACTGATTTTGTCTGACGGCATTTCGGTCAAGGTCGACTTGTCAATCGAGGCCGTCGCAGTGGTATCGGTTTTGCCATTGGCCGCCTGGCTGTCGGCCGTGCTGTTGGTGGGTGGGGACGTCGACGCTGCCGTGGTATCATAAGCCTTCGTATCGAAATTAGGTTGAGCTTTGAGCTCATCCTTCGTCGTCTTCGCGACTAACCAGCGATCGCCCTTCTTGTTGACCCATTCAAGCTTGCTGAAATCATAGGCCACATTCTTTTCCCCCACGCCAAGGAACCCGCCGACGCCAATGACGACAAGTTTGGCGTTCCCGTCCTTGTCGAGGACGATGTCATTAACATCGCCGATTTTCGCAGCGTCATCAGCGGTGCTGTCATAGACCGCGGCTCCCATGATCTTGGAGACGAGCTTGCCATCAGTGACCGGGGCAACAACCTCCGTCTGGATAGCGGGCTTGCTGGTATTTGCGGCGTGGGCACCCGCCGTGCAGAGCGCCGTCGACATGAGAGCAGCCGTCGCGGCCGTAACTAATATCTTGCGGATCATTGGTGAAATTCCTCCTGTTGCCTGGTCGATTGACCTCGGGATCTGCCAACGTCAGTTCATCCAACGAAAGGAACCGCCTTACGTTCCGGGAGGGGCCAATGGTCGCAACCGGCCCCAGACCGAAGGCTCACGCAGAAATAGGCGCGCGGCTATTCCTGCGGCCGGTGCAATCCCATGGCCCGCCGGCAGCATAGTCTTCTTGAGGGTTTTTCAAGCGGTGGCCTTCCGCGAGCTGGCTCTCAATTGACATCGGAGCGCCACTCTGACCTTGCCCTGATGGATAGTTCGCCAGCACGGTCCCAGCCGGACAAGACGCGCCTTTATTAGCGTTCACTCATTCCAGAACGCCAGGATTTCCAGTTCGGCTTGGAGCCGATGCACCGAACCGCATCGATCTGATTGACAAGCGCGGCCGTTTACGAGCTTTCGACCTTGCACGGGTTTACCTCCCCCAACGAAGACAATCCCGAACTTGGTCCACGGGGAAAGTTCCTCGGCATCCAAAACGTAAAACGCCGGTCTAAACGCTGAGAGGCAGAGGGTCTCTGCATGTTCTCACTTGACCTGCGAAGGGCATGTTGACCGCCACAGGAAAGAGTGCGTTATGAGGTTCCTTGCTGGCGTTGACGGCGCGCTAGGGAACCATACCGGCGGCGGCCCGTCCGAGACCCGTTGCCTGTTCTGCCGACAGGAACTCGAGCCTCATGCGATAGCTTTCCGCGCAGGCGAGCGGCGCTTGCCGCCGGTCTTGGACGTGCACTTGCGCTTTGAAAGGTGCGCAAGCAGAGCCGCCAAACCCATCGCATTGAGAACGCGCGTCCTGGGGACACCTCCCTTGCGGGCCATCTCGACACCCCAATGCATGTGGTCGAGTTCGCGGATTGAATGAGCGTCCGGATTGATGCTGAAGATGCAGCCGTAGTCGAGTGCCTTTTGATGCCACCGCCAGTCGAGACCGAGCCGCCACGGATGCGCGTTGATTTCGACAGCGACGCCATATCTCGCGCACGCTCTGAGGACCTTGTCGATGTCAAGCTCATAGCCGGGGCGACGCAACAACTGGCGACCGGTCATGTGCCCGATGATTGTCGTCAGAGGGTTCGCGATTGCCTGGATGATACGATCCGTTTGCTCTTGCTTAGGTAACTTGAAGCGGCTGTGCACGCTCGCCACAACAAAAATCAAACTGCTTCAAGACGTGATCCGGATAGTCAAGCGAGCCGTCGGCTAGGATGTCTGCCTCGATGCCCTTCAGGATATGGAATTCTCCACCGTAGTTCGTGTTCAACCGATCGGCTTCGCGGTGCTGTTCGGCAACCTCCTGCGATGAGAGCCCACCCGCGTAGTGGGCCGACTGTGAATGGTCGGCGACACCATAGTACTCGAACCCACGCTTGCGGGTCGCTTCAGCCATTGCCTCAAGCGTCTCGGTGCCATCGGATGCGGTCGTGTGAGAATGCAGGATGCCATGCAGATCTTCATCCCGGACGAGAGTAGGGAGGTGCCGCCTCGCTGCCTCCTCAATCTCGTCCCTGCCTTCGCGTAGTTCGGGTTCAATGAACTGCAGGTCCAACGCTTCGTAGATTTCCTCCTCTGTCGCTGATGCGATCAGCTTTTTCCCGCGGTAGAGCCCATCGGGTCTGAGGGCGAACCCCCTCTCGGTCGCATACATCTTCAACTGCTCAAGATGGGCCGCCGAACCGGTTGCTTCGAGTAAGCTCGCGCCAAAGTGCTTCTTGTCCGTGACGACAAGCCTGAGGGTGGACTGCTCGATTTCGATCGGCTGCTTTCCCAGCGCTACCAGCGCGAGGTCGGCAACAAGTTCGCAACCGCGCCGGAAATCACCGGCGATTTCCACGCGCGAAAACTCCGGATGCTCTTGCTTCACGGATACAACTGCATGCTCGAGGAGAGCGGCGGCCTTATGCAGGTGAAGCTGTGTTTCGCCGCTTCGCGCTATAGCCAGGTTCTGCAGAATCTTTGTCTGAAGCGAAGCACCGAGGCCTTTAAGTGGCCGGATGCGATCTGCCTTTGCTGCGGCTTCGAGCTCAGCCAACGAGTTCACGCCGAGCGCCCGATGAAGTTTCAGGATCTTGTCGGGCCGAAGCCCAGGCACGGCAAAAAGCTCCATCACACCTGCTGGCACCTCCTCGCGCAGCTTCTCAAGGCGTGGATGCGTGCCCGTTTCATGGAGCTTGCGCACAATGTCTGCGATTGCGTCACCGATTCCCGGGATCCTGGTGAGGGCGCCTGCGGCGATGAGCCGATCGAGCGGCTGCGACAACGCAGCCAGACTATCGGCCGCGCGCAAGTAAGCCTTGGTGCGATAGGGATTGTCCCCGCGCAGTGACGTGCGATGTGCATATTCCCTTAAGAGGCTGGCGACTGTCCGCGGATCGGTTTTTGCCATGGTCGAGGCAAACGGGGCCAATCTTCGCAGGTTCCATTCAGGCCAAGGCAGCGACGCCCCTAATCCAGTCTTGCTGCCTTTCGCGGAATGGGGCTACAGATCTGGCAACGATTGGTCAGCTCGGTCCCACCCCGCCAGGGATTTGCTGGCTGCGCGTTTCTTTAATTCAGCAGCGTCGCCGACATGGAAATGCGAGGGCGCATCTATCGTCTTCATCTCCGCCCAGGTGATCGGCGCCGCGATCGGAGCGCCCGGTCGGGACCTTGCGCTGTACGGCATGATCGCGGTCGCCCACGCTGGTTACGCAAATAGTCCACAAAGATGCGCCCCTTGCGGCGCGCCTTCGGCAACGCGGCCGTAAAGTGAGAGGGATCGCTCGGAAACGCGGCGCATGGCGCCCGCTGCTTTCGGCTGGTGACGCCATGACCGATGCGATCGCGGTTCATGATGCACGGTTGCGCTTCGGCCAGACGGTGGCGTTGGACGGCGTCTCGATTTCGATCCCGCGGGGTACATGCTTCGGCATCGTCGGCGAATCCGGATCCGGCAAGACGACGCTGACGCGTGCCGTGCTCGGCCTGCAGCGACTGGACGCTGGCGAAATCCGCATCCTTGACACACGCCGTTGCAGCAGGGGCGTGCCGCGCTCAAGCAGCGCGCCCTCATTGTCCAACCGATCTGCCAGGATCCAGCCGCCTCGTTGTCGCCACGCAGCCGCATCCGCACACTGATGAACGAGGTCGGCACTGTGTTGAAAGAACCGCATGCGGCGACGCATGAGCGTCTGCTTGTCATCCTGAAGCGACTCGGCCTGCCGGACAGTATCATCGACAATATCCGCATGAAATCAGCGGCGGGCAGGCGAGGCGGGTGGCGATAGCGCGCGCCCTTTTGATGAAGCCCTCCATCCTGATCGCGGACGAGCCGACCGCCGGCCTTGACGTCCAGGGCGACCTGCTCAACCTCTTGCAGGACATCAGGCGCGTGCAGAACATCACGCTTGTCGTCATCAGCCACAATCTGGCAGTGGTACGGCTGATCGCCGAGAACGCCGTCGTGATGCGGGCCGGCAGGGTGGTGGACATCGGCGAGGCCGCGTCTCTGTTCCAGTCGCCGCGCGATGCCTATACCCGAGAACTGCTGGCAGCGTGGCCGAGTGTTCATCCTTTAGGTCGGTCTGGGTGAGCCGCCGCTGGTTGGCGACATTGCCTGAAAATTCAACGGATAGCGCAGTTGCGCCTGCTGGACGCCGCCTTCGTTCTTCGGCACCGCCAAGCCGCCCTTGCCGATGCCGGAGCGGTTTGGTCCATCGACAAATCGCCCGGGCCACCATCTGGCCGGGGTCTGCCCTGGTCGCGGTCACAATGCCGTCGTCCAGCGCTTTGAGCTCCGTATAGGCGAGTTGGTGCTGTGCGATGCGCGCAGATGGCCTCAGTCGCCTGAACCTGAGCTTGCGCGCTCCGCAGTGACTTCAGTGCGTCATCATACTGCGAATGCGTGGCGAAGCCCTTGCCGAGGAGGAGCCGAAACCTTTCTTCCTGGGCAGCAGCCTGAGCAAGCGCGGCCTTGGCCGCGTCGAGGTCCGCCGCGGTGGCGGTGACCTTGTTCTGGTAATCGACGGCGCTGAGTTCCGCGAGCTTCTGGCCCTTCTTGACCGTTGCGCCGGCGTCGGCATCGCATGAGACGAGCCGCCCCCAACCTCGAAGCCAACCTGGCTAACATAGCGCGATTGGAGGCGGCCGGCGCCTTACGTCACCAGCACGAACTTGTAGGGCGGCGTGACCACCACCACGCAGGCCGTTCGTGGCGCCGCCGGCGCCCCGGCCTCCTTTTGTGAACAACCGGCAAGACAAAGGCCGGCGATACCGGCCAAAAGGAAATGACGCGACGACAGGCGCCACTGGCAGAAGTCCGCGGCGCTTCACGGGCGCGTGCTAGGCCGTGAACTCATAAATTCAAACGGCGATGATGTTTGGATTGCAAACAAAGCTCGGCATTGACGAGTTTGCTACTTGCATGATTGATTGGAGCACCGCCATTTCAACCCGGTTGCCGGGTAGGAGGCGCCGCAAAGCCCTCGTGCAGCGGAAATCCCCTCTTCAGCGTACCGAAGACGAACAGGTTTTCATCCATACCCGGGGAACGCTTGAGCCTCGCCAAGGTTCATTGGGATTGCACCAAGCGGAGCGGTTCCATTCAAGGATTAAACATAAGGCTGTCGGCGCAAGCCGATGCAAAGGCGCAGGCGGCGGATGCGCTCTATCGCTACAACGTTGCGGCAACGGCCGTGGACGACCGTGCCGCCATTGGAGCCGAGCTGTGCGACGACGCCGGAAAGGCGTTAGGCGGCCTGTGGGGGCGGACGGAAATGGGCCTTCTCTTCCTCGACATGTTTTTCCTGCCCGAGCATTTGCGGGGGCAATCCCACGGCACGCGGCTCCTCGCCTTGGTCGAAGCGGAGGCAAAGCGCCGTGGCTGCAGCGGGGCGGTGGTGGAGACGAGCAGCTTCCAAGCGCCGGGTTCTACACCAGACATGGCTACCAGGAGTTCGGCAGGGTTGATTTCGGGGTCGGCGGACACGCCCGCATCTTCCTGCACAGGCATTTGGCTTGAGCGCGGTGCGCAAGCGCCCGGACCGCACCCTCATGGCGGCGACAAGCAATTCCAGGAAACGTGAAATGGTGTCCGCCCGAAATGTCGTCAAGACAACAGCTAAGCACGAGAGCTGTGTAGCTTTAAAACGCTTGATCCGCATTTTACCAGCGGCCGCGCGGTGCTCCCACCCGGCCGCGATGTCTGAGCTGGTCTGGTCAGGGTGGCCGAGGATAGAGGGTGGTAGTGGTAAGCCGGACAGGGCGTGAGCGGGGCGAAGATTCCGCCGGGCTCGCGAGCCCTTCAGACGCTGTGGTGTCCGAGGTCGGTCGGCTAGTGCGATATGCTGGTCTTCGGCGCCCGGTGCGATCAGGGCGACAAGCAGAATAGGGCGGGTCGTCGGGTCCTGCTTCAGCCGGGCACACAGCGCGGCGACTGGAAGGCCGTCGGGACGACAGTGCAGGATGATCGAGCAGTTTAACGCGTCTAGTCTAGGCGCGGGGCTTATCGCGTTAGGGAACCGAGACCGTGCGGTTTTCCGAGGTATAGCCGTCCCCGAAGCGAAGGCCGATCGCGTACTCAAGACCCTTCGCGGTGGCGCTAGTTCCTAGCTAAGCAGCGCCGGTACTGAAATGACATCCCGCAACCACCCGAATCCGCTCCGTCTTCCCCGCGGACCGGCATTTCCGCGCCTCAAACAGATCGCGCGAGTCGCTGGGCGACGCACTTGGCCAACGACTATGCGCCGGCTATGGCCGCGGAAAATACGTCGACTGTCTTTTCGACCAGAAGGGATCGGTAGAAATCAGCAGCCAGCAACGCCGCGTCGTTGGGTTGGAGCGAAGGTGGCTCAATCAGCTTGGCACGCGCCACGTCATCCAGCGCGCTCATGAGTCGGATGAGCGCAACAGCGCAACAGCGTCGTCGAAACCATCTTCCCCTCCCGGCCAAGAAGCCGGGATTCCTCGCGCAGCAAGATAGTTCCTCCTTTGCCGTCAGCCCCCTTCGGGTGCGCCGTCGATCGCCTTCGGCCGGACGATCGCCATCGAAGCCGCATGGTGCGGGTCGAGCAGAACCAAGGAGAACTACCATGGCCACCGTCGGCACCTTCAAGAAGACTGGCACCAACGAGTTCACCGGTGTAATCGTCACTCTTTCGGTCCAGGCCAAGAACGTTCGCGTCGTCCCCGACAGCCGCGCCAGCGGCGAGAATGCTCCGACCCACCGGCTCTTCGTTGGCCGAGCCGAGATCGGCGCAGCCTGGAACAAGCAGTCCAACGACGGACGTCCGTACCTGGGCTTCAGGCTCGACGATCCCTCGTTCACGGGCCCCATCTACGCCAACCTTGTAGAGGGCGAGGACGGGGAGAGCTACAGCCTTATCTGGTCCCGCCCGACCCGCCGCAACGGCGACTCAGGTTTTCACTTTCCCGCCCGGCTGGTCCTGGCGGATGCTTCCTGCATTCGGCATGGCGAACCACTTCGCGGCGAACACGGCCAACCGCCTCAACCAAGAGCGTCACGCGCAACGTGAACAAGACCGTAAGGCACTCGACAAGATCGAGCGCGCCATTGCGGGGATCATGGCCGCGATCGAGGACGGGCTTACCAACCTTCGATGAAAGCGAGAATGGAAGACCTGGAGAGGCAGAAGGCGGAGACCGCCGAGCGTCTGGCGGTGGCGCCCACTGACGTGCCTGACCTGCATCCCAGCACCGCCACTCTCTACCGCAGGCGGGTAGAGCAGTTTACGCAAGCGCTCGCCGACCACGAGGACGGACGTCCAGCCGCCGAGGCACTGCGCTCGTTGATCGGAGAGATCGTCCTCACTCCCGGCGACAAGCGCGGGGAGGTCCATGCCGAGCTACGCCGCGAGCTGTTCGGCATCCTCGAATTCGCTAATCCTGACCAAAATCAAAAGCCTGTCGATCTTATGACAAAAGGGGCTGCAGGTCCCCGCAACCAATTTTATCATAAATCAATAACCGTCCCGGTCTAACCGGGGCGGCTTTTGCGTTTCGAGAGGCGCGAGTGACCTTTGATCCACATGAAGCTGGTGAGGCGGGTGGCAAAGAGTGTGCTGCACTGGTAGTCGTGCCCCCTCATAGAGGCCGGTCAGGGAAGTGTCGTGGCACGCTAGTCTAGAACCGGTCACGCGAATCGGCCGCTTTGCGCCTCTTCTCGGTCGTAGAGGCAAACTTTGCCGCCGTTCATAAGCGAACGTAGCGACCGGGACGACGAATTGCGGCAACTGCCGCATACCAGTCTCTTGGAACGATGGCCAGAAAGCCACAGTCCCGTACGTATGATCTAACGTTCAACCATCTCGCGAATTGCCTCGTCACCGCTTACAAGACTCATATGGTGGTGCTGTTCGTCGTCATCTTGGCGATTTCCTCAGCGGCATGCGGTGCGGCCGGCGGTGCGAGCAACGTCTTGCCCTTTAGGGCGTTGCCGGACGCTGTTCAAACTTGCCACAAGCCTGAAGTTGAGACTTGATCATGCGCGGGGGAAAAATGGGTGTCGAACTGTCGCGCCGCGAAGCTACGAACGTCCCGCATCGCATCGATCAACGTGGCCGCTTTAGCCAAGGAAATTCGCGATGCGATCAACAAGGCGAGGCCGATCGCGCTCGATGTCAATTTTGATGGCATCAGTTGGGCGGCGCGTTAATGTCGGTGCCGGTCGTCCGGGCAAAGGCCATGACGGAGCCGAGCGCCAGGCGCGCGATGTGCCGGGCATCGCCGCGAAGGCGCTTGATGCGTCGGAGTTGCCACACATTGGGCAGGCGATATGTGCCGATGCCTGCGATCCCGACTTCTGTAAAAGGGGAACATGCCAGCATTTCGCGCCTCGCTAGATGCGTGCGCGACATGATGCATCGGTCACGACTTATTCGCAAGGTCACGGACAAGGCGTCCAGCCCTTCCGCTGCTCCGGCGTCAAGGCATAGACACTGCAGGCCCGCGCATCATTAGCTTTTCCTTCACATATGCGAGCCTACTAATACATGATGGTAACCAAAGCGCGCATTTGGGACTCAATGCGGAAAATCCGCCGTGAGGCGGGCGGCAACGTCGCCACCATATTCGCGCTCACCTTGCCGATCGTGGTCGGCGGCGCAGGGCTAGGCGTCGAGACGTCCTATTGGTACTATTCAAGCCTAAAGCTGCAGGCGATCTCAGACGCAGCGGCCTATGCCGGCGCCCTTGAGAAGGTCGCAGGATCGAACACGCAGACGATCACGGCAGCGGCGGTCCAGGCGGCTTCCGACAATGGCCTCGGCACGGGCACCATCGTCGTGAATATCCCGCCGAAATCGGGTGCGAACACCGCCAAGAACGCAGTCGAGGTGATGGTCAGCCAGAACCTCGACCGGATATTCACCTCGATCTTCACCCGGGGCAAAGTACCCGAGCAGGCGAGGTCAGTTGCACTGATCAAGAGCTCGTCAAAGGCTTGTGTGCTGGCGCTGAATGCGACCGCCTCGAAGGCGGCGCTGTTCTCGGGAAACAGCAGCCTCAAGCTCACCGGCTGTTCGATCATGGCCGACTCGGACGCTTCAGACGCGATCAAGCTTCAGGGATCGGCGGCATTGCAGGCCGACTGCCTGATGTCGACCGGCGGCGTCTCGCTGAGCAATCCAGTGACTACGATCTGCCCGGCTCCGGTTACTCAAGCACTGCCCGCGCCCGATCCTTATGCCGGCCTGCCGACACCAGCAGCCTTAGGGCAATGCCTGAGCGATAGCGCGCCGACGCTCAGCCCAGGGACTTACTGCAGCGGAATGAGCCCCAAGGGCAATGTCACGCTTTCTCCAGGTGTCTATGTCGTCCAGGGCAACCTGAAGATCAACGGCAACACGACCGTCTCGGGCAGCGGAGTGACTATCTTCATGGAGGGTAGTTCGACGGTGACCATCAACGGCAACGCCACAGTCACGCTGAGCGCGCCAACGTCGGGGACGTATTCGGGGGTGCTATTTTATGGCGATAGAACGGGCAATTCGGCATCGAGCAACTTCAACGGGAACGCTGCCTCCCTGTTGACCGGCGCGATTTATTTCCCTCGCCAGCAGGTCAACTATCTCGGCAATTTCTCGGGAAAGAACGGCTGCACCCAAGTCGTTGCTGACACCATTCAGTGGTCAGGCAACACGTCCATAAACCAGAATTGCTCCAGCCTTGGGATGAAGGACATTCCGGCTGCGCAGTCCGTTGCGGTTGTCGAGTAGGGAAGCGGGATCAGCAGCAAGGATCTTGGGATCACGGTCAAGCTGTCCGCGGTCAGGCTGGTCACTTCGCATCCCGCCGAAGCGAACGAAAGCCTAGTGTAGCACCAACGCGCCGACGACGGCGATCGCGGCGATGAGGGCGAGCATGATGGCGGCAAGTCGAATGCGCTTGACCCATATCTGCCGAGGCCGTCGCGCTATAGCTGCGGCATCATAGGCGCTGTAGAGGCGTCGGCCATCCACTCCGAAGCGGTCGGCGTTCGGATAGACCTTCTTTGGCTTCTGTCGTGCCTTGAGCATTGAGGCCCCTCCAGCCCGGCACGGCACATTAGCACATGCTTGTTCTCAATTGGCAGGAGGAGCAAAATGCGGTCTGCGTACGAGGAGCTTTTGAGGGAGAGTTCCATGCTTGCCGAATTCGCCTTCAACCGGATCGCCGCTGACCCGAAAATCTGTCAGGAGAGATAGACAGAATCGTCCGTTTTCTGCCCATGTGTTAGACCGGACAGTCTTCTTACGGCCCCAGTCCAGTCATCTCGAACATTCATTGGGAGGCCGGTCCCTGGAGGCTAGCGGAGACGATTGGTGAAGCTGGAATGCGGCGATAACGCGGTAAGCATTCGGTTTGGCAGTCGTTCACAAACCAGGAATCGGTGGCGACTTCCGGGTATCTGCGCCATCTCGGAGTCCACGGCCACGGTCAAAACCCGACGACCAGCGAATGTCGGTTTCAGTGGCTGGGCGTCCGTGATTTGAACCTACGATTTTGCCAACAAGCCTGAAAACGGAGAGCAATCGATCAGGCTAGCGGATTTCCGAATAACACGCCTTACTATCCCTTTCTGCGACCGATCGATCTGACGTCTATCCCGGCTCCAGCACGAGCATATCTTGCGAGGCATGGACCAAGATCATGATCTCGGCAGGATTGAAGAAGGCCACGCATCCTCCGGACTGCTATTTTCCGCAGGAGCACAACTGGCGCTATTCCTGATCCATAGCGAGCGCTACCCGCAGTGGTTGTGAAATCGCACAAACGGCTCTTGCGCCAAGTGCCTGACAGAGCGATTCTGCGCCTTGCAAGCGCTCTCGCGCGCCAAGCGGCCCGCGAAGATCACGAGCGTGAACAGGCCGAGAAGATACATCATGAATCGAACCGCGATCTACGCACGCTTCTCAACCGATCTTCAGAATGAGCGATCGATAGACGACCAACTCGCGCTATGCCGGACGTATGCCGAGCGTGAGGGGTTGAACGTTGTCGCAACGTTCGAAGACCGAGCTCGCTCCGGCGGCTCCGTCATGGGCCGTGAGGGTTTGTTACAACTGATGGACAAAGCTCGTGAGCACGAATTTGATGTGCTCGTCGTGGAGGCACTTGATCGCCTCTCTCGCGACATGGAAGACCTTGCGGGCATTCACAAGCGCCTTTCATTTCTTAGCATCGAAATTCGTGCTGTCCACGAGGGCGTGGTGAACACGGTCTTGGTCGGGCTTCGCGGTCTGGTTGGGCAACTCTATCGAGAGGACATCGCTCACAAGGTTCGGAGAGGCCAAGCGGGCCGAATCAGCAAGGGACTCCACGCCGGTGGATTGACTTACGGCTACTCCTACGTGCTGGGCGACCCTGGAAAGCGCCTTATCATGGAGGAGGAAGCGGATATCGTGCGTCGTGTTTTCAAGGAGTACGTCGACGGACAGACACCGCGTGATATCGCCCACAATCTAAATAGAGACCGCATACCGCCGCCTCGTGGGCGAGCCTGGAATGCCTCTACTATCAATGGAAATGCGCAGAGAGGGACGGGGCTCCTTCACAATGAGCTTTATGCAGGCCGCTTGATCTGGAACAGGGTCAGGATGATCAAGGATCCTGATACAGGGAAACGTGTCTCGCGTCCGAATCCCAAAGGTGAATGGCGGATAGTTGAAGTTCCCGATCTTGCCATTGTTTCGCCCGAGCTGTTTGACGCAGCACACGCGCGGAAGAAGGCGCGCGCAATCACCCATCCAAGCCATCAGCGCCGACCACGGCATATGTTGGCGGGGCTTCTGAGGTGCGGTGCCTGTGGTGCGGGAATGTCGTCAAAGGGCATGGACAATTCCAAGCGCGGTCGTATCCGCTGCTCCGCTGCGACAGAAAGCGGAACATGCGCTGATCCTAAGACTTTTTATTTGGATACCGTCGAAGCTGCAGTTCTGAACGGGCTTACCACCGAGCTGCGCCACCCTGAAGTGATTGCCCAGTACGTCCAGACGTACCACGAAGAACGGAAGCGCTGGGCAGCCGACACCGATGCCAGGCGCACTCGTTTGGAGCGACGGCTTGGAGAACTATCTCGGGAGATCGAGCGGCTGGTCAACGCTATTGCCAAGGGCCACGGCGACCCAGCCGTACTGGGACCGCAATCAACAACGCTGCATGAAGAGCGTAAGTCCATTTTGGCAGAGTTGGATCAGGTGCCCACCGCTGCCGGAGTGGTCGCGCTGCATCCTGCGGTGCTGGCACGCTACGAGGAACAACTGAACCAGCTTCAGGCAGGGCTTGCCAAGGGTATTGCTAGCGGTGATTCCGAATCTGCAGAGGCGATGCGGGACCTGATCGAGACCGTCACGGTGTTTCGAGATCCGTCGAAGATCGGCGGGGTTGAAGTCGAAATCGCTGGGCGGCTAACGGCCCTCTTGGGCGAGGGTGCTTTCCCCCACGGTGTCAAAGGAGTGGGGGGAATGGTGGTAGCGGGAGAGGGACTTGAACCCCCGACCCCAGGATTATGATTCCCGTGCTCTAACCAACTGAGCTACCCCGCCAGGGTGGCAAATGGCCCGAAAAACCGTCCTGGATGGATGGGTGTTTCAAGGCGTTCGCCAAGGTCGCGCGGATATAAGGTTGGGAGGGTGAGCGTGTCAAGCTTCGAAGCGGCCGACATGCCGGCATAATCCGGCCGGCATAATCTCATCCCAGAAAAGCTTTGCCGGACAGATACTCAAGGCATGTCCCGGGGTTGAGTTCGGCGGGGCACGTCGCTATGTCTCGGCCATGAAATTCTAGAGTTTGAGCGAATGAAGCCGCGCATCGCCGTCCTCGGTTGCGGATACTGGGGCAGCAACCATATCCGCACCCTCAAGGCGCTTGGCGCGCTCCATGCCGTTTCCGACGTCAACCGCGCCCGCGCCGAAGGTTTCGCCAGCGAGCAGGACTGCCTGGCGATCGAGCCGGACAGACTGTTCGAGCGAACCGATATCGACGCCATCGTCATGGCGTTGCCGCCGCAATTCCATGCCGACACCGCGGTGCGCGCGGTCGAAAGCGGCAAGGACGTGCTGGTGGAAAAGCCGATCGCGCTGACGGTCACGGATGCAGAGCGCGCGGTGAAGGCGGCCAAAGACAATGGCCGCGTGTTCATGGTCGGCCATGTGCTGCGCTTCCATCCGGCTTTCGAGACACTGAAGGCGCTGATCGACAATGGCGAGCTCGGCGAAGTGCGCTATATCCACTCGCACCGGCTCGGCCTCGGCAAGTTCCATACTGAAAACGATGCGTTGTGGGACCTTGCGCCCCACGATTTGTCGATGATCCTCGCCATCACCGGTACCGAGCCGATCGAGGTGAGGGGCGAGGGGGCGGCGCTGCTCGACAACCTCAGCGACTTCGCCCATTTGCACATGCGCTTCCCGAACGGCCTGCGCAGCCATCTCTTCGCCTCGCGCCTCAATCCCTATCGCGAGCGGCGGCTGACGGTCGTCGGCACCAAGGCGATGGCGGTGTTCGACGACGTCGAGCCCTGGGAGCGCAAACTTGCCGTCTACCGACACGCGGTCTGGCAGGACAGCGGCCAGTGGGCCTTCACCGCCAATGAGCCTGCCTACGTGCCGGTTGGCGAGGGCATGCCGCTGACGCGCGAGCTTGCCCATTTCATGCAGTGCATCGAGACCCGCGCCGAGCCGCGCACCGATGGCGAGGAAGCGATTAGAGTGCTGCGCATCCTGACCGCCGGCACGGTGATCCACACGGGTTCGTCCGCCTGAGGCGTCCGGAAACGGCGGCGATAAGACTAGGAAACTTATTCGGCTGGGATCTGCGCCGGCCTTGCGGCAAGCCTGGACAACATAGCCTCGGCCTCCGCGCCTCGTTCCGAGCGCTCGATGAAGCCGCCGCCGAGCACCCGCGCCTCGTTGCCGTCGTCGGAATAAAGCACGCAGGCCTGGCCCGGCGCGATGCCCGACTCGCCGTCGGCCAGTTCGACGGAGGTCACGCCGTCGCGGTGATGCAGCACGGCCGGACGTGGCGGCCTGGTCGAGCGGACTTTGGCGAAAAGCTCGATCCCGCCGGCCGGAACGTCCGACAGCGGTCCATCGCCCAGCCAGTTCATGTTGCGCAGATAGATCTTGTGCGTCTCCAGCGCCTCGCGCGGGCCGACGATGACGCGCGCCCGGTCGGCGTCGAGATGGACGACATAAAGCGGCTCACCGGACGCGATGCCGATGCCGCGACGCTGTCCGATCGTGTAGCGCAGAATGCCTTCATGGCGGCCGAGCACGCGGCCGTCGATATGCACGATGTCGCCCGGATTGGCGGCGGCCGGCTTCAGCTTGGCGATGATGTCGGAATACTTGCCCTGCGGCACGAAGCAGATGTCCTGGCTGTCCTGCTTGGCGGCGACAGTCAGGCCCATCTCCTCGGCAATGGCGCGGACCTGCGGCTTCGACAGGCCGCCGAGTGGGAAGCGCAGATAATCGATCTGCGCCTGCGTGGTGGCGAACAGGAAATAACTCTGGTCGCGGTCGGCGTCGACCGGGCGGTAGAGCGCGCGATGCGCGCTGTTGGCGCGCGAACGGATATAGTGGCCGGTGGCCAAGGCGTCGGCGCCGAGATCCTGGGCGGTGGCCAGAAGATCGGCGAACTTCACCGTCTGGTTGCAGGACACGCAAGGGATCGGCGTCTCGCCGGCGACATAGCTCTCGGCAAACGGATCGATGACCGCCTTGCGGAAACGCTCCTCATAGTCGAGCACGTAATGCGGGATGCCAAGCGTCTCGGAAACGCGGCGGGCATCGTCGATGTCCTGGCCGGCGCAGCACGAACCGGCACGGTGCGTGGCCGCGCCGTGGTCGTAAAGCTGCAGCGTCACGCCGACGACGTCATAGCCTTCGCGCTTCAGAATGCCTGCGACGACAGACGAATCGACGCCGCCCGACATCGCGACGACGACGCGGGTTTCTTCGGGGCGGCGGGGAAGATCGAGGCTGTTCATGGTGCTTTCACTGTGCGGCGCTCAATGCCAATGGCCGGAATATAGGTCAAGCCTCACGTGTGCGCCAGCTTGCGGCGCAAGACGAGCCTACCGGCAAAACCAAGGCCTGGAGGCCGGTGTTTCAAATTCTAAACGAAATCCTAACCAGGCGTTCATGATCCTTACCTAGTGATTAGGGTTCGCTTAGGCAATTTTTAAAGCTGTGGCGGTACTGTGGCGGGGATTGGGTCTTTGAGTTTTTAGTAGAGAGTACGATGACCGATCTGGTTAGACCTAGAGTCAAGTATGTTATTGGGCCTGACGGCAGCCCTCTTACGATTGCAGATCTGCCGCCGACGAACACTCGTCGCTGGGTTATCCGGCGAAAGGCGGAAGTGGTCGCCGCGGTACGCGGCGGCCTGCTCAGCCTTGAGGAAGCCTGCCAGCGCTACAAGCTCACAACCGAAGAATTTCTCTCCTGGCAGGCATCGATCGACGAATACGGCCTTGCCGGGCTGCGCACCACGCGGATCCAGCAATACCGCCACTAGGCCAGACAGCTATTAAACGTAAGGGCGCGGAACACCGCGCCCTTTCGCTTTTTGAAGCGGCCTTCCACTCAAACAGTCAGCACGACCTTGCCGATGGGCCGGGTCGCAAGGAAGGCATGGGCAGCCGCCGCCTGATCGAGCGGAAAAGCTTTGGCCACGTGCGGCATCAGCTTTTTGGCGTCGACCAGCCTGGCGAGTTCGACAAGGCCCTCGCGATTGGGCACCACGGACATGCGCTCGACGCGGACACCGCGCGCCTTGGCCTTCGCCCTGGTGGCGTCGTGAACGTTGAGCAGCGACACCAGGACGCCACCATCACGCACCACCTTCAGCGACTCGTCGACATGGTCGCCGCCGATGGGGTCGAGCACAAGATCGACATTGCCGACCTGTTCGACGAAGTTGCCCTTGGTGTAGTCGACGACGTCGTCGGCGCCGAGCGAACGGACGAAGTCGAGCTTGTTCGGGCTGGCTGTAGCGATGACATAAGCGCCGCGCGCCTTGGCGATCTGAACCGCCAGATGGCCGACACCGCCGGCACCGGCGTGAACCAGCGCGCGTTGTCCCGCCTGCAGGCCGCCATGGCGCACGAGGCCTTGCCAGGCCGTCAGTCCGGCCAGCGGCAAGGCCGCAGCCTGCGCATGGTCGATGGCGGCGGGCTTCGCGGCGATCTCGTCCGCCCGCGCCGCGGCGAGCTCGGCATAGGCTCCAGCCTGTTTGGGGAAATGCGGCATGCCAAACACGTCGTCGCCGACCTTGAAGGCGGTCACGCCGGGGCCGAGCGCCGCGACGGTCCCCGAAATGTCCCAGCCCAGGATGAAAGGCGGTTCGCCAAGCAACGGATAGAAACCGCCGCGCACGGCGCCGTCGACCGGGTTGATGCCCGCCGCCTTGACGCGGACGAGCACTTCACCGGGTCTGGGCGCCGGGTCGGGCTGCTCGGCCACGAAAAGGACCTCGGGTCCGCCGACGGAAGTCTGGATAACGGCACGCATGAACGTCTCCTGTTCGATGAATGTGCCGCTATCATTTGGATAGTAATATTCGATTGTCGAGTATGTACCTTTTCTATATATAGGTACCTCATGGATAGTGAAGACAGATCGCCATTCGGCTACGACGCGTTCCGGCGCACCTGCCCGTCACATACGGTGCTGGAGATGCTGGCCAGCAAATGGGTTTATCTCACGGTCTGCGCGTTGCGGCGCGGGCGGCTGCGCAATGGCGAGTTGGCGCGCAAGCTGGAAGGCATCACGCCCAAGATGCTGACGCAGACGCTGCGCGTGCTGGAGCGCGACGGCCTCGTGCGGCGCGAGGTGTTTGCGGTCATCCCGCCGCGCGTGGAATATGAACTGACGGAACTTGGCCAGAATCTGGCGGGGCTGCTTAGCCAGATACGCTCCTGGGCGGAAGAGCATACGCCGGAAATCAAGGATGCCCGGACCCGGGCATCGGCCGATCATGGCGAGATGGGCGCTGTGCCGTGAAGACGGCGAGTCCGATTTCTGCCGATTGCCGGTTCTGAAGTTGCCGGAGATATCTCCGGCATGATTGCAAATATGGCCAGGCGATCAGCCGATCATGGCGCTGCGGCCGCCAATTTCGGTTTCGCGGATCTTGGTGTCTCGCGATTCCAGCATCTCGGCCTTGGACAGCTCCGCTTCAGCTTCGCCGAGTAATGATTCGGCGGTGCTTCGCTGCTGGGCGAGGTCGCTTTGTGAGTTCCTGAGGTTGTCGCGGCGCAGGCGAGCCGCCTTGGCGAAGGTCGGATAGGCGAAATGGTTGATGTCGGTGATGCCGGCTTTTTTCTCTTCGGCGATGATTTGCGCTTCCAGCTCGACGGCCATGCGCTCGAACTCGGCGATCATCATGTCCAGCTGCAAGAGCTGGCGCCGCTTCTCATTCACCTGAAACTGCTTCAGTCGAACGAGGTTTTCACGTGACTTCATGATTCGATACTCCGCAAACGCACACCTGCAATACCGCCCAGTCCGCCCGGAACGACCCAAGCGCCGCCCGTTTCCCCCGGCTTTCCCTGGGCTATGGGAAACAAAGCCCTAAAGATTTTTGCCGACGGTAACCATTCGTTTACGGGCATTGTTAATCATACGGGCGAGGACTTAAGGCCGGGTAAAAATTCCGGCTGCGGCGGGAAGCCCGGGCCAGTGAGTCTCTGGAGTCACTTAGGCTGACTTATTAATGTGGTGCATTAGCGATTTTGGTCTGTGATTCGTTATTAGATTCAAGTGGGTGTAGAAAGGGGTTAAAAAATCTGGTATCGTGGATGACACGAAATTAGGATTTGTTAACCAATCGGTGGCACCTTCTGTTCAGGCAATCACTGCTCCGGTCCCGGACGGGTCGTGACACGGTCCGGCAGCAGAAAAGGGGAATGAAATGCGTGTTCTGCTGATTGAAGATGACAGTGCAACCGCACAGAGCATCGAACTGATGCTGAAATCGGAAAGCTTCAACGTCTATACGACCGATCTCGGCGAAGAAGGTGTCGATCTCGGCAAGCTCTACGATTACGACATCATCCTTCTGGATCTCAATCTCCCCGACATGTCGGGCTATGAAGTCCTGCGGACGCTGCGCCTCTCCAAGGTCAAGACGCCGATCCTGATCCTCTCCGGCATGGCCGGCATCGAGGACAAGGTGCGCGGCCTGGGCTTTGGCGCCGACGACTATATGACCAAGCCCTTCCACAAGGACGAGCTGGTGGCGCGCATCCATGCGATCGTGCGCCGCTCCAAGGGCCATGCCCAGTCGGTCATCACCACGGGCGACCTGGTGGTCAATCTCGACGCCAAGACGGTCGAGGTCGGCGGCCAGCGCGTGCACCTGACCGGCAAGGAATACCAGATGCTGGAGCTGCTCTCGCTGCGCAAGGGCACCACGCTCACCAAGGAAATGTTCCTCAACCATCTCTATGGCGGCATGGACGAACCGGAGCTGAAGATCATCGACGTCTTCATCTGCAAGCTGCGCAAGAAACTCGACGCGGCGTCCGGCGGCCAGAACTACATCGAGACGGTGTGGGGCCGCGGCTATGTGCTGCGCGAACCGGAAGATATCCGCGTCAGCGCGTAAACGATCCAAGTGATTCGAACGGAAACCCGGCTCAGGCCGGGTTTTTTGTTTGAAAACGGTCTCGGCGAATCAGGCAGCTATCTTCAGGACGCGGAAGCTTTCGAGCAGTTGCGCACGGTTGAAGGGCTTCAGCAGATAGCCCTGAGCGCCGGCGCGCTTGGCGCGCATGATCGCAGCCACATCGACTTCGACCAGCGAGATCAGGATCTGCGGCCGTGCAGAGCTTTCGATGGCGCGGATACGGCGAATGAGGTCGACCGCCTGGATGTCGGCAAGACCACCGTCGATGACGATGACATCGGGCATCTCGCCGGCGCAAATCTCGGCAGCCTCGACCCCGGTCGAGGCCTCGACGACAATCATATCCGAGCCGCCAAGAATGCGTTTTGCGACCTTCCTGATGACGCTCGAATCATCGACGAACAGGCAGCGCTTCATATCCGGGGTCCTCTTTGCCATCTGCCGAACCGGCAACTTCCGGCAACCGGAAAGCACCATAGGCCAATCTGGTAAAGAAGCCGAAAAGCCGTTAGGTAAAGTTTTTCCAAACGAGCGTCTCGCGCCGTTTTGACGCGCAGCACCGTTACATGCATTGCGGCCGGCATTGCTCGACCTGCACTGCCAGCACAAATATTAGCAATAGAAGATACTTTAGCTCTTCTTATGCAGCCGTCAACACGATCTCGTCGGCGGTCGCGTGGATCGAGATCGTCATATTGGCCTCGCGCGCCAGAAGCAGCGTATAGTAAGGCTGGACCGAATGGGCGTCGATCGGCTCCTCCGGCTTGTGGCCGGAATGCAGTTCGAGGAATTTCGGCGGCACGCGCAGCATCGGGCCACCGGCCGCCAGCGAAAAACGTGGCTCGGTTTCGAGACTTTCCAGCGTGACCACCAGCTTGCCGCCGCGCGGTATGGCCGCGTTGGCGACGAGAATGAGGTTAAGCAGCAGCTTGACCTTGTTCTTGGGCAAGAGCGCTCGGGGGCCGTTCCATACCAGTTCCGGCTTTTCGTTCTTCAGGAAAGCGATGGCCACGGCCTCGGCATCGCCGGTGTCGATCATCATACCGGCGGAACCCGCGGCGCCGAAGGCGATGCGGGCAAACTGCAATCGCGCCGAGGCGTTCTTGGCGCTCTGGCGAATGAGCTTCATGGCGTCTTCGTCGGCGCCGCCTTCGTCGAGCAGTTCGAGGCCGTTGTTGATCGCGCCCACCGGCGAAATGATGTCGTGGCAGACACGGCTGCAAAGCAGCGCCGCGAGATCTGGCGCGGAAAGAGTGAAAAGCTCGGCCATCGGCGAAATCCCTGCTTAAGTCACTTGTTCATGGCCGAGCGACCGTTTTCGCGCCTGCCCACACGAATCACGCTCTTTTCCAAGACTTTCTGAATACACAGGGCCTGAGCGCGCATCAACAAATCCAAAATTGCCGACGGCGAAAATGGTGTGTTCGCGGGGGAAACCCGCCGCCGGAGCACAAGCGCAGCCTTCGAACCGCCATCTTCGTGTGGGAGCTTAATGGTTGAAAAAGGATTACGGCATAGTTTGCCCGTGATAGCCACCCCGAACGGCCGGCAAGAGCCGCAGGGGTGCGAGGCGTCGGCGAAAGTGCTCCCTGACGGAGATTGGAAGCATGTTTTCCCGATACTACGACCGGACGTTCGTCCGTGTCCTCGCCATGACCATCACGCTCCTGGGGGCTCTTGTCCTTTCGACCGCTGCGTCACGGGCCCAACAGTACACCGCTCAGGAGATCGTCGATTCCGGTCATAAATTCTTCGGCGAGACGTCCGGCGGCCTGGCCACCGTCGTCGAGAAGATCTTTGCCTCCTACGGCCTGCCCAACGGCTACCTGCTGGGCGAGGAAGGATCCGGCGCCCTGATCGGCGGCCTGACCTATGGCGAGGGGACGCTCTACACCAAGAACGCCGGCGACCATAAGGTGTTCTGGCAAGGTCCGTCGCTCGGCTGGGATTTCGGCGGCGAGGGATCGCGGGTGATGATGCTGGTCTACAACCTCGACGACATCAGCAGCCTCTATAACCGCTTCGGCGGCGTTGCCGGCTCCGCCTATGTCATTGCGGGCGTCGGTTTCAACGTATTGCAGAGCAACCGGGTGCTGATTGTGCCGATCCGTACCGGCGTAGGTGCCCGTCTCGGGGTCAATCTCGGCTATCTGAAGCTCACCGAAAGGCCGACCTGGAACCCGTTCTGATCGGATTGCGCTCGCTACAATCGCTCGGACAGTGCTGATCGCGCTGCGGCAAACTCTTGCCGCGGCGTTGAATTTCCGCCATGCCAAGGTGGCACAATCCAGCGATTGCCGCTCCGTAAAGTGGATAGCACGCCTTGGTCCAGTCGGTTCTGTTCTTCGTACTCGGTTTCCTTTGCGCCGTTTTTCTGGTGTCGCTGGTCGCGCCGGCGGTCTGGCGGCGGGCCGTCGTCCTGACGCGCAGGCGCCTCGAGGCTTCGCTGCCGCTGACGCCAGCCGAAATCCAGGCGGACAAGGACCGGGTCCGGGCGGAATATGCCATGACGACGCGCCGGCTGGAGATAACCGTCAAGAACCTTCAGGAGAAGGCGGCCGAACAACTGGTGGAGATCGGTCGCGGGCGCGAGGCCCTGAAGGGACTGGCGGTCGAAAAGAAGGACAAGAACCAGGCGCTCTCCGATCTACAGGCAAAGAATGCGGAGCTCAGGCAGCGCGAGGAGGATCTGCACCGGCTGTCGGAAAAGCACGTACAGACGGAGCGGGCGCTGGAAAAACGCGCGCTGGAGTTGCAGAAGCTCGAGCAGATGTATGACGACGCCAGCTTCTCGTCCTCGAACCGCCAGATCGAACTGGTTGCCCGCGAATCGGAGCTGGAAAAGCTCGCCAGCGACATTGCGTTGCTCAAGGGCCAGCGCAAGGAGGCGGACCGGCGCAACCAGGAGATCGCGTTGGAAAGCAACGCCGCGCGCGCAGCGTTGAAGGCGGAGAAGAAGAAAACGGCCGAGCTCGACAAGAAGGTCGAGCGGCTGCTTGCCACGCTTGCCGACCGCGAGGAAAAGCTCGACCGGCGCGAGAAGGATCTCGCTCGAATGCGCGAACGTTCGAAGGAGAGCGCCGCGAACGGCGTCGCGCAGCTGGCTGCCGGCACGGATACGAAAGGCGACAATGTCGACAAGGCGATCGCCAGGCTCGAGGGCGACCGGGAACGGCTGGAGGCAAGGCTGACGGCGCTGGCGCGCGAGAACAAGCGGCTGAAAACCGATCTTGCAGCCTCCGGGACGGCAATGCCCGAAGCGGCGGGCGACGCGCGCTCCGGCGCCGGCCTTCGCGAACAAATGAACGAGCTGGCCGCCGAGGTGGTCAATCTGACGATGAAGCTGGACGGGCCGGACTCGCCTATCGCCAAGGCCCTGGCGGGCGAAGGGCAGCAAAATGGGCGCGGCGTCAGCCTGGCCGACCGGGTGAGGGCTTTGCAGAAGGCCGGCTCGGCCAACTGAACGACACGACCGCCGTTATTCAGCCTATGCGTCGCCGGCTTTCGAAAAGCGATGCAGGGCTATTGCCGATGCGGCGGCGACGTTCAGGCTGTCGAAGCCTTCCGCCATTGCGATCCTCACCGTTTGCAGCCGGGCAAGCAGATCCCGGGGCAGGCCTTCGCCTTCGGTGCCGAGATAGAGCGCCAGACGCGCCGAGCGCTCCGCGGCGCGGATGTCGATGTTTCCGCGTGGCGAGAGCGCGAACTGGCTGAAGCCGAGCCGATCGAGCGTCGCGGTGAAGGTTCCGGTATCGCCGAAGGTGGCGAAGGGAACCTTCAGCGCCGCGCCGACCGAAACACGGATTGCCTTGCGGTAGAGCGGATCGCAGCACGTCCGGTCGAGCAGCACCGCGCCCGCGCCGAAGGCGGCCGCATTGCGGAAGATCGCCCCCATATTGTCGTGATTGGATATGCCGACCAGGACGACGGCCAATGCGCGCCGGGGCAAGGTCTCCACCAGAATCTCGGCGGGCGCCGGATCGCCACGCATGCCGATCGCCAGGATGCCGCGATGCATGTGGAAACCGGTGATCCGGTCCATGACCTCACCCGCGGCGACATAGACCGGAAACTCGGGACGCGCCTTGCGCAAGATCTCCTGCACGCCCGCCAGCCTGTTTTCGAGGATGAGGGCCGATTCGGCGGCGAAGCGCCCGCTCGACAACAAGAGGTCCAGCACCACCTTGCCTTCGGCGATGAAGCGGCCATGCCGGCCGGCGAGATCGCGCTCGCGGATATCGAGATAGGCGGCGACGCGCGGATCCTGGGGATCGTCGATGGGGATGAGGTTCATGCAAATCTCGCCGGCAAAAAATGCCAGCGAGGTAAGAGGCTTTGGATGGCGCGGGTCAAGCCCCGGCGCGGCGCAGCCGATAGGCCATCTGGGAGAGGTCGCCGTCGCCGAAAATGCCTTCCAGCATGCGCAGCAATTCGCGCACCGCCTCGGATTTGCAGGAATAGTAAATCATCTGGCGGTCGCGCCGGGTTTCGACGAGATCGAGCGCCCTCAGCTTGGCGAGATGCTGCGACAGCGCGGATTGGCTGAGTTGCACCTTCTCGGCGATGGCGCCGACCGACATTTCATCGTCGATCAGATGGGCCACGATCAGCAAGCGCTTTTCGTTGCCCATGAGGGTGAGAAAGGCGGCCGCCGATTCCGCATTGGCGATTAGCTTATTTGAGATCATAGATCCCCCAAGGGTCTTGGCTCATCCAGGCGCCAGGGGGCAATGGTGCCTGATTCCGCGATGTTCAGATGTCGATGGGCGCTGCTGAATCAGCGTCACTACAAGGGTAGATCATTTCGTCCAAATCTCAAGCGTTGCTTTCGCCGCAGCGCGATCAACTATCGCTCTTGCTCCGCGGCGCGTCCCGCCTTTGCCATCTCGACAAGCGCCGAACGCAATTCGCGCGCGCTTTGCAGAGACCGGGGAAAGAAAATCCTGCAGGTCGCATCGGCGGCGGCGAGATCCATGCCATCGGGATCGAAACCGGTGGCGATCCAGCCGTCGCCTTCGGCGCGGCCGAAATGACGGGCATAAAGGGCAAGCGCGTCGCGATGGTCGGCATTCATGTGATCGAGTGCCGCCTGTTCGCTGCCGGCGAACTCCTCGACAAGCGTGCCGCCGGTGATGAGATCATCGCGGTCGAGAAGAAAGGCCTTGCCGAAGCCGCCGTTCAGGCTGGCGCGCTCGAGCTCGAGCCGGAAGAACGAGAAGTCGCCGAGCCCGGCATAGAGCCTCGCCTTCGGGTTGCGGTTGAGGTAGCGCCGCTCGGCGCGGATCTGATCGGTCGATCCCCGCTCCAGCCGCAGGGCCCGGCATGCCAGGCTGATGCGCGGATGCGCCAGCGGATCGCCCTTGCCGGGTTCGCCAAGCAGCAGCGAACAGCGCGGATCGGCGAGCAACGCACCGGTATGCGCGGACAGCATCGAGATCAGGATCAGCGGCGCGCCGTCGATGTCGGTGGCGACGCCAACCCTGCTTGCCAGCGGCGCGCCGGTGCCAGGCTCGATCGCCGCGAGCGCGCCGAAACGCGCAGCGCGGATCAGGGTTTTCGCCAGCCTGATCGCCTCTGCGTCGGTCTCGCGGATGACGTCCTTCTTCGGTTCGGTCACAAGCGCACCCGAGATAAGCTGATTTTCGTTCTCCGGTTATCGACCGAATACACCCGCCTTTGCAAGCGCCCCGATCTCCTCGTCGCTCAAGCCGAAACGGGTCAATATGCCTGAGGGCTCGCGATCGGCGACGGCCGGAGCTGCGGCAAGCGCTTGTGCGCCTTGCGAGAAACGCGGCGCCGGCGCCGGGCGATCGAGTTCGCCGGACTTCACGAAGCTTTGCCTGGCGCGATTGTGCGGATGGTTCCTGGCTTCGACCAGGGACAGGACGGGCGCCACGCAGGCGTCCGTCGCGGCGAAAAGCTCGGCCCATTCGTCGCGCGTCTTTGCCTCGATCCGGCCGGCAATGGCGGCGCGCATCGCGGGCCATGACGACTTGTCGTACTGGCTGCCGACAAAATGCCCGTCGAGCGGCAGCAGCCTGGCGAATTCGTCGAAGAAGCGCGGTTCGAGACAGCCGACGGCAACGTGCCTTGCGTCCGCCGTCTCATAGGTATCGTAGAAAGGCGCCCCGGAATCGAGCAGGTTCTCGCCGCGCCTGTCGCTCCACAGACCCGCCGCCATATAGGCGTGAATGGGTGCGGCGAGCATCGAGGCTCCCTCGATCATCGAGGCATCGACCACCTGGCCCTTTCCGCTGCGTGAGCGCTGGAAGAGAGCGGCGAGCACGCCCGCGATCAGCATCATGGCGCCGCCGCCTTGATCCGCGACGAGGTTGAGCGGCGGCACCGGCGGCGCGTCCTGCCTGCCGACCGCGTGCAGGAGGCCCGCATAGGCGAGATAGGTGATGTCGTGCCCGGCTCGCCCGGACAGCGGCCCGTCCTGGCCGAAGCCGGTCAGGCGACCATAGATCAGCGCCGGATTGCGCTGGAGAACGACATCCGGTCCCAGCCCGAGCCGCTCCATCACGCCGGGGCGGAAGCCTTCGACGAGCAAGTCGGCCTGTGCCGCAAGGCGCAGCACCAGTTCCGCGCCCGCCGGGCGTTTGAGGTCGAGCTTGAGGATGGAACGGCCGTGGCGGTCGAGATCGTATTCTTGCGGTAGGCTCAGGAGCGGCTGGCCAGCGTCGGCACGTTCGATGCGCAGCACCTCGGCGCCCATCTCGGACAGCATCAGGGCGGCAAGCGGCACCGGACCGAGCCCAGCCATCTCGATCACTTTGAGGCCAGCGAGCGGGCCGGTCTTTCCGGCGGCAGCACCGGCGCCTGTCGGCGAGCCATTCATCCTCGCTTATTTCGGCGCCATGCGGATGGCGCCGTCGAGGCGGATGGTCTCGCCGTTCAGCATCTGGTTCTCGACGATGTGGAGGGCAAGCGCTGCATATTCCGACGGCTCGCCGAGCCGCGGCGGGAAGGGCACGGAAGCGCCGAGCGAATCCTGCACTTCCTGCGGCATGCCTGCCATCATCGGCGTCTTGAAGATACCGGGCGCGATGGTGCAGACGCGAATGCCGGAGCGGGCGAGATCGCGCGCCACAGGCAGCGTCATGCCGACGACGCCGCCCTTGGAAGCCGCGTAGGCGGCCTGGCCGATCTGGCCGTCATAGGCGGCGACGGAGGCGGTGTTGACGATGACGCCGCGCTCGCCGCCGGCGAGCGGATCGAGTTTCGCCGCCCGGTCGGCGACGAGGCGGATCATGTTGAAGGTGCCGATCAGGTTGATCTCGATCACCTTGCGGTACTGGTCGAGCGGATGCGGTCCGTCCTTGCCGATCGTCTTCACGCCGATGGCTATGCCGGCGCAATTGACCAGGATGCGCGGCGGCCCAAGCTTTTCAGCCACTTCGGCGATCGCGGCGGCAGCGCCGTCGCCGCCGCCGACATCGCATTGGACGGCAATGCCGCCGATGTCGGCCGCGACTTTCGCCGCGCGCTCGATGCCCACGTCGAGGATGGCGACACGGGCGCCCTTGGCCGCCAACGCGCGCGCCGTCGCCTCGCCAAGGCCCGATCCGCCGCCGGTGACGATCGCGATCTGGCCGTTCGGGTTCATGCAAGCCTCCCAGGATTTCGAATTATGCTACGAGGCGCGCAAGGGAGGCGCAACCGCCATAGCCGGATCGATCGACGACTGCGCCGTGGCAGCCGACCGCGCCAAGGCCGGCGCAAGTTCGGCAACCCTCGCCGTATTGGCGTGACAGACATCGCCGGCAAAGCGAGCGACGGCCCCGGGCTTGATTTCGTGATGCAGCAGGCGGTCGAGATCGACCGGGCGCGGCATGGTGATCTGCCCGCGCGGAAAGCGCTTGAAGCCCAGCGGCCCATAATATGGCTCGTCGCCGACCAGGATCACGGCCGGCGCGCCGGCTTTCCTGGCCGCCTCCAGCGCGATCGCCACCAGCTTGCGGCCGATGCCGAGATTCTTGTAGGCGGGGCGCACCGCAAGCGGGCCGAGCATCATGGCGCGACCGGCGCCAGCGGCCACGCGCGTCATGCGCACGGAAGCGATGACCGTGCCGTCCTTGACGGCGACGAAGGACATCGAGCGGTCATGTCCGCCGGCCTCGCGGATCTTGTAGGCGGCAAGCACGAAACGACCCGGGCCGAAGGCCTCGTCGTTGATGGCTTCGATTTCAGGGTCATGCGCCGGGGTTTCCGGCAGGTATTTCACGTCGGCAAGGCTCATGGTCTTTGCGTTCCGGTATACGAGGAAGGTTTGCTGCAAGCGGCAGCGTTCGCCAGTCAGCGCTACTTAAGCGCGGGCGCCCTTTCGTCGTCGGTCGAACCGGATCGAGGCAAAGTCGAACATGGGCGCCTCCGCTAGCACCAATTCTGCGCCACTGCAATCGGTGCTTTCCGGCTTTCTTTGCCTCGCACGGCGAACTTGTCCGTCTCCGACCGGTTTCGTCATTTGACGAACTGTTCAGTGCCTGAGGGCTTCGCCGGCCCGGTCATCAACCTAGATAATCTCCAACCGCAAGGGAGATTTTTCGCATGGGATTGCTGATCGAAGGCAAATGGCAGGATCGCGCGCCGAACACCGACAGCGGTGGGCGGTTCGTGCGGACGGAGTCGCAATGGCGCGACTGGATTACGCGCGATGGCAGGCCGGCCGAAGGGCGCGCACGCGGCTTCAAGGCGGAACCCGGCCGCTATCACCTCTATGTCTCGCTCGCCTGCCCATGGGCGCATCGCACACTGATCTTCCGTGCCTTGAAGAAGCTCGAGGGCATCATTTCGGTCTCCGTGGTGCATCATTTCATGGGCGAGAACGGCTGGACCTTCAAAGCCGAGGACGGCGCCACCGGCGACACGCTCTACGGTCTCGATTTTCTGCACCAGATCTATGCCAAGGCCGATCCGGCCTATTCAGGCCGCGTGACGGTGCCGGTGCTGTGGGACAAAAGGCAGCAGACCATCGTCAACAACGAGTCCTCCGAGATCATCCGCATGCTCAATTCCGCCTTCGACGAATGGGGCGATGCCGGTCTCGACTTCTATCCGGCGGCGCTGCGGGCGGAGATCGACAAGATCAACGCGCTGGTCTATCCGGCGATCAACAACGGCGTCTATCGCGCCGGCTTCGCCACCGCGCAGAAAGCCTATGAGGACGCGTTCGGCGAATTGTTCTCGGCGCTCGATACGATCGAGGAGCGGCTTTCGAACCAGCGCTATCTGGCCGGCGAACGCATCACCGAGGCCGATTGGCGGCTGTTCACGACGCTGGTTCGTTTCGATCCGGTCTATGTCGGCCACTTCAAATGCAATTTGCGCCGCATCGCCGACTATCCGAACCTGTCGAACTATCTGCGCGATCTCTATCAGGTGCCCGGCGTCGCGGGCACGGTCAACCTGCATCACATCAAGGCGCATTATTACGGCAGCCACGGGTCGATCAATCCGACGGGAATCGTTCCGGCAGGGCCTGAGCTTGATTATGCCGCGCCGCATGACCGGAACAGGTTCAGGAAGGCGGCTTGAAATCCATCGACCGCGAGCAGGTTATTGAAAGGGCTCCGCATCGAGTTGAGCCCGTCTGCCGCGGTTGGCCTTCAAAAACCTTTTGCCGAACCGTTTGTTGAAGCCGATGGCGTTGATGCAAAAACCAAACAGCGCAAGTATTGCCAGAACCATTACCCAGGCTCCGACGGAGAACTGTTCCAAGCTCGCCGGCGCGATGCCTACCGCCATTGAAAACAGCAGGCAAACCATTGAAAACAGCAGCGATGCGACTGTCGAAAATATGACTATTTTCCAGTACTCGTTTCGCTCAAAAAGCCTTCCGTGTCGTTTTATGAATGCCCAGTAAGAGAAAGAGGTGGATGCGAATACTATGGCTAGATTAACGGGTGTTGCCGTGGCTGACTCCATGGATGGAACCATATACACAAAGGCGATCCATGCGAGATACAATACGATTGTAATAGTAATGTAAATTCCAACGTAGCGCCAAATATTCACCGTTTCCATGTTGTCTATGAGCATCATATTTCCCCGCGTTTCAGAAATGATAGAGTCTTGAATTTCAAACGCAAGAAAAATCGCCGCGATCAAGTCACCAGTAGTGGGATGGTAATTCGGCTCCAAGAGTTTCAGCGATCCGTCGAAGTGTCGCCGGCGTCGTATTTTCCGGCAAACGATCGAGCGGAAAGAAAGCCGCCTCGGCGATCTCATGGTCGGGCAGTTTCGGCGCCGTCTGGCGGAAAGCTTCGATCAGATAAAGGCCGACATGATCGCGCTTGCTGGGGCGGCGGTTGAAATGCATCGATTTCAGCACCGGCGGCGCGGTCAGAGCGATATTGCCTTCCTCGGCCAGTTCGCGCGCCAGCGCTTCCTCGAGAGTTTCGCCGACCTCGACGCCGCCGCCCGGCAATTGCCAACCGGGAACATAGGTGTGGCGGATCAGGAAGACGGAGTTGGAGGCGCGGTCATAGACCAGCCCGCGCACGCCAAGCGTCATCGGGCGGCGCAACAGGAAGTAAAAATGGAACAGCCTTGCCCGCAACCCCGGCCAGCCGGTCTGGCGGAATGCCTCTTCCGAATCGGTTCGGCGATTCATCCAACGATCCCCAAGCAGATGTTCGTGGGTTGCCCCACGAACATCTGCTTGGCTTTCCTTGTTTTTCGCAGGTTCTGACCGCAAAGCCGTGGGACACTTTTGCGGAACCTGCTTGGGCGAACAGCAAACGGTGAGTGGAAAGCCTTGCCGGCGTCGCTTAAGAAGGGGCCATGTTCAGGCTCGCGCATATTTCCGATGCTCATCTGGGACCGCTGCCCGATGTAACCTATCGCGACCTCGCGTCCAAGCGCGTGCTGGGCTATGTCAACTGGCAGCGCAATCGCCGCCGCCATATGCATGACGCGGTGATCGACACCATCGTCGCCGACATCAAGGCCGGCGCGCCCGATCACCTCGCCGTCACCGGCGATCTCGTCAACCTGGCGCTCGACGGCGAGATCGAGATGGCCAAGCATTGGCTGGAGACGCTCGGATCGCCGCATGACGTCTCCGTGGTCCCCGGCAATCACGACGCCTATGTGCCAGGCGCCTTCGACAAGGTCTGCCGGGCGTGGGCTCCCTGGATGACGGGCGACGGCGTCAACAGTCCGGTCGACCGCAATTCCTTTCCGTATCTGCGCGTGCGCGCCAATGTCGCGCTGATCGGCGTCACCACGGCGCGCGCCACCGCGCCCTTCATGGCCAACGGCTTCTTCATGGAGGGGCAGGCCGAGCGGCTCGGCAAGATCCTCGACGATGCGGCGAAACAAGGGCTGTTCCGCGCCATCATGATCCATCACCCGCCGGTGCGCGGCGCCGTACCGCAGCATAAGCGGCTGTTCGGCATCGCTCGCTTTCACAAGGTCATTCGCCGGCATGGCGCGGAACTCGTCCTGCACGGCCATTCGCATCTGCCGTCCTTGTTCACCATCGGCGCACGTGGCGCCAAGGTGCCCGTGGTCGGGGTTGCCGCCGCAGGCCAGGCACCGGGCGGCAAGCATCCGGCCGCTCAGTACAATCTGTTCGAAATCGACGGCGAAAAAGGCGACTGGCGTCTCCGCCTGATCCGGCGCGGCCTGACGGGGCCGGCGCTGCCGCCTTCGGATCTGCAAACGATGGATCTCGACGTGCCGGTCGTGAAGGACCGTGAACTCGTCAGAAGCTGATCTTCATGTGCACGATGCGATCCCAGAACAACGCCAGCGAAACCGCCAGGCCGACAAGGGCGCCGGCGGCGATCAGGCCGAGGCCGGCGAAGAACGTCGTCCAGCCATTGCCGCGGCGGGTTTCGGATAGGATCGGCGGCTCCGCTTCCTTGACCATGGGGCGATGCAGGCCCGGAACGGCGCTCTCCATGCTCCCTTCCATCATGCGCTGCCGCTCGACGACACGTTCCGCTACGTAGCGCGTCACCGCATCGGCGACGGCTTTCAGCTCGGTCGATTCGGCCAGCACCACGCGGCCTACGCGCGTATCCTTGAGGAATCGATAGGTGCGGCGGTCGCGTCCCATGGCGACGTGGCTCACCGCGTCGATCCATAGCCGCGGCTGCAGGCCGGACGAGACGGCGAAGTCGAAGCTGTCCATGTCGGCCGGAACATCGGCAAAGACCGGGGCGAGCTCGGTTGCCAGAAGATCGAGGCGCATGCGGTGCGCGTCGCGCATCTCCACAATCACATCGTCGCGGTCGGCAAAGGCGTTCTTGATGTCGCGTACCGCATCGGCGAGCTTCCGCGACGGCTCGATCGGGGTGATTTTGTCGCCTGCATCCTTCATGGCGGCTGCCTCGTTGTTGGTTAACAGCGAGTTAACACAATCGCGGGCAAAATGCACTGCCGACGACGAGCCGTGCGACTGCTGCGGTCCGGCGGAAGCGGGTTACGGATATTTTTCCAGGTCGGTCCGGAAGAGCCAATCCCGCAGGACAATCAGCGATCAGCTCGCCGCCGCGCCCAGAGGCGGACGCAACCGTCTGCCGTGCCGGCGGGTGTTGCGACGCACGATTTCGGCAATCAGGTCCGGAGCCTCCTCGACCAGCATATGACCCGCGTCAAGAACATGGTGCAGGTGGAAATGCGACGGCAGCGCCTCGGCCTGCTCGACCGGCAACAGCGGATCCTCCGCTCCCCAGACAACCATCACCGGCATGTCAAGCGTATCCATCTGTGCGCGGGGGATCACTCCTTGCCGGTCATCCCTTGTCATCGCGGCCGCCATATCGATCAGGGTCTGCAACTGGCCCGGCCGGGTGCGCATCCGGCACAACGCATCCACCACGTGGTCGGGCGGCGCGCTGCGCGGACCCGACATGGCCGCAAGGCTGGCGCGGACCTGCTTCCTGCCGGCCGCAGCGGCATAGCGGCGCAGCAAGGCTGCGTTGACCTCCGGGCCGAAGCCGCCGGGCGCCAACAGAGTGAGCGAGGCAACCCTGCCGGGGTCGGCAAGCGCCATCAGTGTCGCGATCGCGCCGCCCATGGAGTGACCGACGAGGTGGACCTTGCCTAACTGGCGCGCGGCAAGATCGGCCAGGATGGCCCGCGCGGCCGGCTTGGCGCCGCCCATGCCTTCGCATTCGAGTGATTGTCCATGGCCCGGCAGATCATAGGCCAGCACTCTCGCCTCCGCCGCCAGCGAGGTCGCGACGTCACGCCAGATCTCACTACAGGCTCCGAAGCCGTGCAGAAGGACGATCGTCTTCGGACCAGCGCCGCCCACGGCGGCATAAGGGAATGGAAGCATGAAAATGGAGCGGTGAAGAAGACAGGCAGCAATTTCAAATTGTGGCTGAATTGCTCCCGATCCAGACCCATGGCCAGTAAAATTTTCGCGACCGCGGCGCCGTCAGGCGTTCGACGCGCAAGCATGTCCTAATACTTGCTGGACCACAGCATCATACTTCCGCTCCGGCGATCGTGTGGCCTAAACACAGGCGCGGAGTGGATTAGCTCGGGTTGCCGATCCCGGCGGCCCGCAGGGACTGCACCAGCCGGTCGGTGAGATCGGCGGGGTATTTGCGGTCGACGAATGTCGCGCGCGGGTCGGCGGCGAATTTCGGGAATTCGGCGGTGAGCTTGTTGGCAAGCTCGCCCGCCAGCTTGTCGCGGCCTGAAATCCTGGCGCCGATCAGGCGCGCGGCCAGGTAGTGCGGCTTGGATGCGGTCGTGCGTAAAGATTCGCTGGTGACCGCCGCCTTTCTCATATCGCCCTGCATGAAGGCTCCGATGAACAGGCCATAGTCCCACCAGGTGGGATGGCCGCTGAAGGCCTCGACCGCGTGGCCCAGGATTGGCGTTCCCTCATCATATTTGCCGGCGAAGATCAGACCGTAACCATAGCCGGCGGCCATGCCGAGATCGTACGGGTTGAGTTCGTAGGCCTTTCGCATCCACCGGATCGCTTCGTCGGTGTTGCCGAGACGCGAGTTGAGGTAGCCGAAGGCGAGATGCGCATGCGGGCTCATCGGCCCCATCTGAACGGCGCGGTGGGCAAGCGACATGGCCTTTTCCAGCGAAGCGCCGGCGGGATAGGCGTAGTGGTTGGTGACAGCTTCCGTATGAAGCGAGGCCAGTTCCGCGTAGACAAGCGACGATTTGGTGCCTTCGCTGACCAGCTTCTCCAGGCAGCGATACGCAGCCTCGTGGGTCGCGGCGCTCATGTCGAGATAATAGCGGTCGTCGAGCACCAGGCATCCGATCTGGCTGGTCCGGATGTCGCTCTGGTCAATGTAGCTGTAGATCGCGCCCGACGCGGGAACGGTCGAGGTGAGAAGGCTGGCGATGTTGCTTTCAACCGCACCGGAGGCGCTCTCGGCCGATGTCAGGTTGCGCGACAGGAGAACCCGGCCGGTCGCGACGCTCTGCAATTCCACCGTGACGTCGCCGGCAGCAGGCCCGGGGACAATTTCGAAAACGAAACTGATTGGATCGGCGGACCGATCGCGCGTCGAATCCGGGTCACGCCCGATGAAATCGATGGTGTCGAAACCGGCAAGCCCGGCGCGCAGCGATGACGCGACGCGAGCTGCTTCCGCTCCATCCGCCTTCATCGCAATGTAGATCAGCGGCAGCGAGTCGAATGCCGGCTGGGCGGCGGTGCCAGCCAGGCGCGCCGTTTCGACTGTCGCGGTCGTGTCGCCGCCGTTGAGGAAGGCACTGCTTTGACGCGCGATGAGCACGCCGAGCATGACAATGACCAGGACCATGGCAGCCCAGAAGAACCGCAGCTGCCGCGTGAGCGACTGGGCAGGTGCCGCGGGCGCCATGAGCGCTACAGGCTCACCGAGCGTCGGGCCATGGAGATATTCGGCCGCGGCCGGAGCAGCGTTGGCAGATGCGCCTGATCGTGCGATGGCGCCAGAGGCGGACCTGGCGTCGCCAGGCAGACGGATTGCATTCAGCTCATAGGAAGGGACATAGCCGCCACGCGGAATCGCGATGCGCACGGGCTCGGCGACACCTTCGTTGGCGAAGTACTGCTCGAGGAGCTCGCGCAGGCGGCCGGCCTGGACCCTGACCACGGCATCGGTGGAGGCATCGAAATCGCCGTCCTTGCCGAAGACGTCCATGGCGATGGAAACGCCTTTCAGCCTGTCCGCCTCGCCGGCCTGCTCGCGTTCGACCAGATAACGTAATAGCCTGCGGGCACGCTCGGATCGTCCGAACGTTTCGCTGGCTAGCAGTCGCTCCAATGTCTCGCGCACTGCGGGGGCGGCAGGCGGGGCATGCTCCAAGTGTCGAACCTTTCGAAGTCGGCACAGGTTAGGGCGCGATAATATAGCGCTCGCGCCGGCGCACAAGGATGCTTCTATTATGCTTTCGCGTAAGCCACCGGAAATTCCCCCGCAGGTTAACGAATGGCAGCTTTCGCATCTGTGTCTGAAGCGTGGCGCAATTGGAATGCGCCACGCTTGAACAGATCTACCCGGTCAAGCCTGCCGCCGAGCCTGATCGTTTCGCATCATCTGCTCGAGCCGCCGATGATCCGGTTGGCGGCCGAAACAACGGCCTCCAGCGACGCGGCTACGATGTTGGTGTTGATGCCGGCGCCGAACAGCTTGCCGCCCGGATACTCCATCTCGACATAGGAGATCGCCGAGGCGTTGGAGCCGCGCTGCAAGGAATGCTCGGAATAGTCGAGCACCGACATGTCGATGCCGACATGGCGCGAAAGCGCATCGACAAAGCCGTCGATTGGGCCGGTGCCCGAGCCGGTGATGGTGACTTCCTTGCCGTTGTCGAGGATCTCCGCCTCAACGATACGCCGGCCCTTCACCTCGGTGTCAGGGAAGGTGCGATGGTCGAGGAACTTCAGGCGCGCGCCGGGCTGGTCGACATAGGTTTCGAGGAAGCGTTCGTGGATGCGCTTGGCCGGAACTTCCTTGCCTTCCGCATCGGTGATCGCCTGGATCGCCTGGCTGAACTCGATTTGCAGATTGCGCGGCAAATTGAGGCCGTAATCGGCCTGCAGCACATAGGCGATGCCGCCCTTGCCCGACTGCGAATTGATGCGGATGATCGCCTCGTAGGTACGGCCGACATCGGCCGGATCGATCGGCAGATAGGGCACTTCCCAGATCGGCGTGTTGGCCTTCTTCAGCGCCTTCATGCCCTTGTTGATGGCATCCTGGTGCGAGCCGGAGAAAGCCGTGTAGACCAGTTCGCCGACATAAGGGTGGCGCTCCGGGATCTTCAGCTGGTTCGAATACTCGTAGACATCCTTCATCCGGTTGATGTCGGAGCAGTCGAGCTCCGGGTCGACGCCCTGGGTGAACATGTTGAGCGCCAGCGTGACGATGTCGACATTGCCGGTGCGCTCGCCATTGCCGAACAGCGTGCCTTCGACGCGGTCGGCGCCAGCCATCAGGCCGAGCTCGGTGGTGGCGATGCCGGTGCCGCGGTCATTATGCGGGTGCAGCGAGACGATCAGGTTCTCGCGGTTGTCGAGATTGCGGCACATCCACTCGATGCGGTCGGCATAGACGTTGGGCGTCGACATCTCGACCGTCGAGGGCAGGTTGATGATGAGCTTGTTGTCGGCCGTCGGCTTCACGATCTCGGTGACGGCGTTGCAGATTTCCAGCGCGACCTCGAGCTCGGTGCCGGTGAAGCTTTCGGGCGAATATTCGAAGCGGTAGCCGCCGCCGGCCTTGGCCGCCATGTCGGTGATCATCTTGGCGGCGTCGGTGGCGATGCGCTTGATGCCGGCGACGTCCTTCTCGAAGACGACGCGGCGCTGCAGCTCGCTGGTCGAATTGTAGAAATGCACGATCGGGCGGTGCGCGCCTTTGAGCGCCTCGAAGGTTCGCGTGATCAGCTCGGGCCGGCACTGCACCAGCACTTGGAGCGATACATCGCGCGGCACGCCGCCTTCCTCGATGCACCAGCGGGCGAAGTCGAAGTCGGTCTGCGAGGCCGAGGGGAAACCGATCTCGATTTCCTTGAAGCCCATGTCGAGCAGCATGGCGAACATGCGCGCCTTACGTTCGTGGCCCATCGGATCGATCAGCGCCTGGTTGCCGTCGCGCAGGTCGACCGAGCACCAGATCGGCGCCTTGTCGATCACCTTGTTCGGCCAGGTGCGGTCGGTCAGGCCGACCGTCGGGTAAGATTGGTATTTGCGTGCTGCATCCGGCATGTGGCCGGCCGCGCGCTTCCCGGCTTCAGCCTCGCCGGCGCGGATTTCTTCTCGTGCGTTCATCGTCTCTTCTCCGGGCGGCTCGCGTTCGCCTTGGGCGGATTGATGGCGAGCGTCGCCTCTACCAGAATTTCATTCGCTTGATCATGATTTTGCCAAGGAGCATGCGCCTGAGGCGGCGGGTACCGACCGCCGGGCGCTCCTTCAGCGAACCCGGCGATCGCCGATAAGGCCGAGAAGAAGCAGGGTCGAAGCGAGCGCGCGCGCGGTCTCGCCGGCGAAGCCGGTGCGAGAGGAAGCGACGGAGCGGGCGCGCATGGTCATGGCGGCTCTCTTACAGGAGCGGCCCGGCGGAGGCAAGCGGGACGCATGGCCGAGTGCGCCTTGACTGATAACGCTGCCGCTGCGGGTGCTCTTCCCCGCGCCTCGCAAATGCGCCAGACTTGGCTTCGAAGGCTTCGCTACCGAGCGAAGCTTCGGGGAGGGGTCGCCCATGAATTTCGTGTTCTTCTCGCCGCATTTCCCGGCCAATGGCGCCGAGTTCTGCGACCGGCTGAAGAAAGCCGGCGCCACCGTGCTCGGCATCGGCGATGCGCCTTACGAGACCTTGAACGGCAAGCTGAAGGCGGCGCTTTCGGAATATTACCGCATCGCCGACATGGAAAATTACGATGCCGTGTTCCGGGCGATGGGGCATTTCATCCACAAATGGGGCCGCATCGACCGCTTCGAGTCGCTCAACGAGCATTGGCTCGAACTCGAAGCCAACATCCGAACCGACTTCAACATCTTCGGCACCAAGGTCGATTTCGTGAAGAATTTGAAGCGGAAGAGCCGCATGCGCGCCTTCTTCCGCAAGAGCGGCGTCGAGACCATTCCGCAGCGCAAATGCTCCGACCGCGCCGGCGCCATGACCTTCATCCGCCGTGTCGGCTACCCGGTGGTGGTCAAGCCGGATTCGGGCTCCGGCGCTTCCAACACCTTCAAGATCTCCAACGCCAAGGAGCTCGACCAGTTCTTCAGGGACAAGCCGGAGGGCGTCACTTTCGTCATGGAGCAGTTCATCGAAGGGTTGGTGGTGACCTTCGACGGGCTGGTCAACCGCGACGGCGAGGTGGTGCTGGCGGCCAGTCACCGCTACGACCAGAGCATCATGGATGCGGTCAACAAGGACCGCCACATGAGCTACACCTGCTTCCCCGAAATCACCCCGGCGGTCGAGGAGGCGGGGCGCAAGATCCTGAAAGCGTTCGACGTGCGCGAGCGCTTCTTCCACATCGAGCTGTTCGAAACCAGGGACAAGCGCATCATCGCGCTCGAGGTCAACATGCGCCCGCCCGGCGCCTGGATGACGGACGCCATCAACTACACGTTCGACATCGACGTCTATGCCGCCTGGGCCGACATGGTGGTCAAGGATGCCGCCGGCGGCCCTTACAAGGGCAAGTATTTCACCGCCTATGCCAGCCGCAAACGCCATATCGACTATTTGCACAGCCATGCGGACGTGCTAGCCGCCCACGGCGACAAGATCGTCCACCACCAGGCCATCGAAGAGGTCTTCAGCCGCGCCATGGGCAATTACGCCTACCAGATGCGTTCGAAGGATCCGAAGGCGCTGCGCCAGGCGGTCGACTATATCCACGCGGAAAAGGCCTGAGCCGATGGACGTCTCCTATCACAAGGGCCATGCCCGCAATCTCGGCCGCGACATGGAATACAAGCGCTATGGCCATGCCGGGCGCCCGGTGGTGGTGTTTCCGACCTCGCAGGGGCGGTTCTACCAGTTCGAGGATTCCGGCGGCGTCGGCGCGCTCGCCGAGTTCATCGACACCGGCCGCATCCAGCTGTTCACGCTCGACGGCATCGATTCGGAATCCTTCTTCAACGAGCATGCCGACGCGGCGCATCGCATCGCCCGCCACGAGGCCTATTTCCGCTATGTGCGCGAGGAAGCGCTGCCGGAGTTGCAGGCGGTCGCCGCCAAGTCCAATGGCGGCCGCGCCTTGAAGCCGCTGCTTTGCGGCTGCTCGATGGGCGGCTACCACTCATCCAATTTCGTGTTCCGCTTCCCGGAGCTGGCGAGCGGCGTGATCTCGCTGTCCGGCGTCTATTCGGCCCGCGATTTCTTCGGCCGGACGCTTGAAGGCAACATCTATTTCAACTCGCCGCTCGACTATCTGCCCGGCATCGTCGACCAGAAGCTGCTCGGGCGGTTGCGGGCGCTCAGGCTGATCTTCTGCTGTGGGCAGGGCGCCTGGGAAGAGCGCATGCTGGTCGAGACGCGCGAACTGGAACAGGTGCTGCGCGACAAATCCATCCCGGCCTGGGTCGACTATTGGGGCGGCGACGTCAGCCACGACTGGCCGTGGTGGCACAAGCAGCTTGTCTATTTCTTCGGGCGCTGGCTGGATGACGACCTCATGCACAGGTTGGACTGATGACCACGCCCGACGCGATACGCCGCTTTGTCGAAGCCACCAATGCTGGCGATACCGAAGCCTTTCTGGCCGCATTTACCGACGATGCTTTCCTGAGCGACTGGGGTCGCGATTTCCGTGGCCGCGACGGGATCGCGCGGTGGAACCAGTCGGACAATATCGGCGTGCAGTCCAACCTTCGCATCGTGCGCGTCGCGCAGCGCGACGGCGTCTACCATGCCCGCGTCGCCGTGATGGGCAACGGCTTCAATGGCGAGGGCGACATGGCCTTCACGCTGGACGGCGACCGGATCGCAAGCCTGGTTATCAGCTGAGGCCGGACGGGCCGTGGGGCGGTCGGCGGAGAAGGCCGGAAGAGCGCGCCCGGCCTGGTGACGTCAGCCTTCCTGGCGGGCAGGGATAGGAGCGACGTCTTGTTCCGGCGCCGATCCGCGACGCAGGCCGAGAAAGACGACGACGGCGGTTAGCGCGGTGATGGTCGCCAGCACGACGAGCAGCCGGTCGAAGGCCGTCTCGTAGGCTTGAACCAGGGCACTGGCGTCGGCCAAGTGCAGATGTTGCACCGTTCCCACGATGTTGCCGGTAACCAGAAGTTGCGCCGCCGCGGCCGCTTCGGCGGGCGAGGCCAGCCCTTGAGCGCCGAGCCGCGCGGCCGTGAAACCGGACAAGGTCGCCATGACGATCGCCAGCGCCACGCCCTCGCAGGCGAGGCGGGTGGTGTTGAAGATGCCGACCGCCATGCCGGCGCGCTCCTTCGGCACGACGCTGACGGCAAGTCCGTCCATCAGCCCCCAGGGCAAGGCGATGCCGATGCCGATCAGGATCAGCGGAGCCACCAGCGCGCTGTCCGCCGCGGGCACCCGGCTGAGCCAGACAAGGCCGGTCGCGGCGACGAGCAGGCCAGCACCGCAGATCGTCGCCGGAGCGATCCAGCGCGCCGCCTGGCCGGCCAGCAGCGGCAAGATCAGCAGCGGCCCGGAGAGGCAGATCATCAATTGCCCCGCCTTGATCTCGCTCATCCCCTCGACGCCGATGAAGCGGATCGGCAGGAGCACGAGCAGGACGACGAAGGCATAGGCGGGTGCCGCGGCCAGGAACTGGACGCCGACGAAACGCGGGAAGCGAAACAGCGTCAGGTCCAGCATCGGCCGGCGCACGCGCCGCTCGACAATGACGAAGGCGGCAAAGAAGATGGCGGCCACGCCGAGAAGCGCGACAACGAAGGGATTGGCCCAGCCGCTCTGCGGCGCCTGCAGCACGCCATAGGTCAGCGCGGCAAGCGCGACGGTAAAGGTGCCGGCTCCCGCCCAGTCGAGTCCGGTTGCGTCAGGGTCGCGCGATTCGACGACGGTGCGCAGGCCTAGTGCGGCGGCAGCAATCGCAAGCGTCGCCACGAGAAGAAAGATCGCGCGCCAGCCGAATGTATCGATGAGCAGGCCGGAGGCGACTGGGCCGAAGGCGAGCCCGATGCCGAAGCTGGTACCGAGGAAACTGAAGGCGCGCAGCCGCAATTGCCCATCGAATTCCTGAGCAAGCGCAGAGGCGCCGCCGGCGAAGGCGGCAGCGCCGCCAATGCCTTGCAGGGCTCTGAACATGTCGAACCGAACGATGTCCGGCGCCAGCATGCAGCTCAGCGCGGCAAGCACATAGGTCGCGAGGCCGACGAGGAAGATCCGCTTGCGGCCATGGTTGTCGGCCAATGCCCCGGCAGCCATCAAGCCGGCGCCGAAGGTCAGCATGAATGCATTGGTCACCCAGTTGAGTTCGATCGGACTGCCGCCGAGATCGGCGGCAATGCGGGACAGCGCCACGGCAGGGCCGGTGAAGCTCAACGGCATCGTCATGGCTGCGAGGCAAACCGATAGCAACACGAGCCATTTGCCGGCCGGGCCGGTTCTGGTCATCAAAGTCATGGATTTTCCTATCTGTGGCGGGCTTGCCGGCGTGCCCCTGACTGGCGGCGCCGATCGTAACGACAAGATAGGGCGGTGACATTTCCGGCAAAATAGTATTAGATCTCCAGTCATCCCGGAATGAAACGCTCGAATAGGTTTGTCGTGGATCGTCTCAACGGCCTTCTGGCTTTCACCCGCACTGCCGAGCTAGGCAGTTTCGTCACCGCCGGACGGGCGCTCGGCATCTCCGCCTCTGCCGTCGGCAAGAGCGTCGCCCGGCTCGAGCAGGAGCTTGGCGTGCGGCTGCTGCAGCGCAGCACGCGGCGCATCGGCCTGACCGAGGAGGGCAAGCTGTTCAACGAGCGGGTGCGCCGCATCCTCGACGACATGGAAGACGCGGAGGCGATGCTGTCGCGCACACGCGAGACGCCGCATGGCCGGCTACGCATCTCGACGCCGATCGTCACCTATCACCTGCTGTTGCCGGTGCTGTCGGAGTTCATGGCCCGCTATCCCGAAATCGAACTCGACATCGATTTCAACGATCGCATCGTCGACGTCATCGACGAAGGTATCGACGTCGCGATCCGCAGCGGCGAGTTGCCCGACTCACGATTGGTGTCGAGGCCGGTCGCGCCCTTTCGCATGCTTCTGTATGCGGCCGCTTCCTATCTCGACCGGCATGGCACGCCCCGCACGCCCGCGGATCTCACGGCGCATTTCGGCATACATTTCCGCTTTCTCAACAGCGGCAGGCCGCTCGACTGGCCGTTCATCACCGGGAGCGCCGCGCCGCAGATCCGTTCGATGCTGACCTGCAACAATATGGAGGCGTTGAAGGGCGCGACGCTTGCCGGTCTCGGCATCGCCTGCATGCCCGATTTCCTGGTGCGGGAGGCGCTGCATGAGGGAAAGCTGCGCACCGTGCTTGAAGACGATGTCGACGGCCGCGGCCAGTTCCGCATGCTGTGGCCGTCCAATCGCCACCTCTCGCCGAAGGTCCGCGTCTTCGTCGATTTTCTGCCCGAACGGCTTGCTGCAGGCGGGACGAGAGCCCGCGGCGATGATCAGTAGGTCGTGCGTCCGCCGGAGAGGTCGAAAGTCGCGCCGGTGGTGAAGGAGTTCTCGTCCGACAGCATGAAGACGATCATGGCGGCCGCCTCTTCGACCTCGACGAAGCGGCCGCGCGGCACTTTACCGAGCATATAGGCGACCTGGGCCTCGGTGAGTTGCTCCAGAATGCGGGTGCGAGCGGGCGAGGGGGTCAGCGCGTTGACGGCGATGTCGTGTCCGGCGAGCTCCTTGCCGAGCGACTTGGTCAGCGCCAGCACGCCGGCTTTTGCAGCGGAATAAGCGGCGGCATTGGGATTGCCTTCCTTGCCGGCCACCGAGGAAATGTTGACGATGCGGCCGTAATTGCGCGCGATCATGCCGGGCACGAGGCGCTTGCAGCAATAGAAGACGCCGTTGAGATCGATATCGACGATCTGGCGCCATGCGGCGGGATCGTAGTCCACCACCGTCGCCGCCGGCCCGGCAATGCCGGCATTGTTGACCAGGAGATCGACGGGGCCGAGCGTCCGCTCGGTCTCAGTGGCGGCGCGGTCGACGGCCTCGATCTGCGACTGGTCGCAAAGGATGGCCTCGACGCGGCCGAGCGAAGCGAGTTCGGCGGCCTTGGCCATCGCGGCCTGGTCGACGTCCCAGATGGCGACACCGGCGCCCGACGACAGCAGGCGTCGCGCGACCGCAAGGCCGATGCCTTGCGCGCCGCCCGTCACCACGGCGATGCGGCCGGACAGATCGACGGCGTTCAAACGGCGGTTCATCGGCAATTCCCCTGCTTCTTTAGAGCAATTCAGCATCCCGACAGGATTGCCGACCTGCTCCAATTTTCTGTTTTTACGCAATTCCGGACGGAAAGCCGCTGAGCATTTTTCCTGGAATTCCTTTGGCATTGGATAGCCCGGATCAGGCCCCGACGTTTCGCGCCACCAGTCTGGCTACGCTTGGCCCAATGAGCAGCACGACCAGGAAGCGCGCCGACTGCAAGGCCATGACGAAGGAGATTCCGCGCCATGCGCTCCAGAAGCGCCACGTCCGAGGGCGCTCTGGTGAGGAGTCCACCTTTTGGTCTTAGACCCGGAGCCGGGAATGCGAACCCCCGTGGCACCTTGTTGGCAGGGCCGCAACACCCTCACTTGTCCATGCCAAACAACGCTTCGATCTCTTCGCCACCCATGCGATCGAAACTTTCGGGGCTGGAAAACTGGCCAGCCATAAAGCCCACACGCCGTATCTGTGCAGCGGTAGGTTGACCGATAGGCACGACCTTGACCAACGGCTTGCCTGCCTTGGTGATGATAAACGGCTCACCTCCGGCGGCCTGGTCTACCAGACGTGATAAATTAGTCTTTGCATGGTGGATGCTCACGGTCCGCATTAGGTGCTCCAACAAACGATAGAGCTGTTCCCCAGTCAGCCGGCCTTTTCCGGCGCGGGAAGTCCAAAGCCGCCGACCGGGTTGGTCTCGACCTGGAACTCGAAGCCGGCGATAAAGGGACGCGCCTTGGCGATCGCGGCCTGGACTTCCGGCAATTGCAGCGAGGCCTTGTGGCTCGCCTGGTCGGTCCACACTTCGGTGACCCAGATCGCGTCGGCATCGACCGGATCGATGGCGATGATGTAGCTCAGGCAACCGGGGAGAGCGCCGGTGCTTTCGCGCAGCACGTCCATGACCGCATCGCGCTGGCCGCGCGCCGCCCGCATCTTGCCGATCAGTCCGTACATGCCTTTGCTCTCCCTCCAGGTTGCGCGCTGCACCGAGTATGCAGTCGACCGCTCACGGCATCAACTGGCCACCATTGACCTCGATCACCTGACCGATGATGTAGCCGCTCAACAGGTCGGACGACAGGAACAGATAGGCGCCGACGCAATCCTCAGGCGTTCCGGCGCGGCCCTGCGGTATGGTGGCGACCATCGCCTTGATCTGCTCGGCGTTCGAATAGCGTTCGTGGAAGGGCGTCAGGATCGTGCCCGGCGCCACGGCGTTGACGCGGATGCCAAAGCCGATCAACTCCTTGGCCATGCCGCGCGTCACGTTGGAGACGAAGGCTTTGGACGAACCATAGAGGCCTGCGCCGCCGCCGGCGCCGTTGCGGGCGGCGATCGAAGTGGTGTTGATGATGAAGCCGCCCTGGCGCTTCAGCCACGGTATCGCCTTGCGCGAGGCGGTCAGGACAGAGCGCGCATTGAGGTCCATGACCGCGTCGTACTGCGCCTCGTCCTGATCGGCATAAGCGACGCGGCCGAGCATGCCACCGGCATTGTTGACCAGGCCGTCGAGCCGGCCGAAATGGTTTGCGCTCTCCTCGACGACACGCTCGACGTCGGCAGGTTTCGAAAAGTCGCCCTGGACCAGAAACACCTCGCCGCCATCGTCGCGGATGGATCCGGCCACGGTTTCGGCGGGCGCTAGGCTCGCGTTGTAATGCAGCGCCACGCGGCATTTCTGCGCCGCGTAAGCACGGGCAAGGGCCGCGCCGATGCCGGTCGAAGCGCCGGTGACCAGCACCGCCTTGCCGGCTAGATCGGGGATGGCAAGTGTCGTCATGTCGGCTGGCCTCCGGGCTGCCATCCTTCGTAGGCCATTGTCGGCCTGGCCTTCAAGTCCGCGCGCATTCAGGGCCTGAGATAGACATAGCCCTGGTGCTGCAACTCGGCGAGCCTCACGACGCCGCCCTTCTCGGCAAGCTCGAAGCCCGCCAGCAGGTCGGTCAGTGTGATATCCATGCCGTGCAAGGTGTTGCCGCAGGCTTGCGGGACAAGTCCCTGCTGGACCAGGCCGGCGAAGCGGCTGGAAACAGCGCCGGAAGCGCTCTTGGACTTGAAGGCGGCCAGAGCCGGACCGTGCACCACAAGCACGATGTCGACATTGCCGCCGGTGCCTTCATAGTGGTTCTTGATGTTGCCGAGGACGAAGTTGACCTTGTCCGCGTCGCTGAGGTGATAGGCGACTTTCAGCCGCCCCTCAGGTGTTGCCGCATTTGCCCGGCTCAGGCCGAACAGGCCCGTGGCGCCTGCGAGACCGGCACGAAAAATGTCACGGCGCAGCATCGTGTCCTCCTTTCGCCCGCCCGCTCGCGCGATTTTGCGTGGTCCAGGCGGCACGCCTAGACTAGCATATCCCGGCCCTGTCGGTGGAGGAGGATCACATGACATCGAGGACCATGGTGGCGAGGACCATGGCGGGCGTGGCGCTTTGCGCCGCCCTTGCCGCTTTTGCCAGCGCGGCGCGCGCCGAACAGCCGCCCAAGCTTCCCGAGCTCAGCCCGACCGGCGCCGACGCCTGCTTCGGCCGCGTCTACGACGCCGCCCATCTCAAGGCGCATCCGCATCAGAAGGTGGCGCGCATCTTCTTCCTCTACGGCCATGACCCGGTGAGCCGGCCGAACGAAGAACCCGCCGCCAACCAGGATACTTCCTATAACGGCTTCCTCACCACCACGGTGCGCGGCGCCAAGAAGCCGGAATGGGCAAGCAGCTGGTGCAACAAGGAGGATCCAAGCGACAAGGCGAGCGGCATCCGCTGCGGCATGGATTGCGACCGCACACTGGCTTCGCTGAAAGTCGACGACAAGGGAAAGCTGCTTCTGTCCGGCTTGTCGCAAGACGTCTATCTCGATCCGGATTCGGAAGAACAGCTCGGCAAAGCGGAATACAACAAGCAGGCGCTGGGCAGCGAGGATGATAATTTCAAACTGGATCCGATGCCGGCCGACAGCTGCAAGGCGGAGTTCGCGCGCATCGATCCGATCGACCCGGCGCTTGGCGATCCGCTGCGCGTGCGGCTGAAACCCGATCAGCCCTTCTGCTTCGGGCGTGACTACGACGATGCGCATCTGAAGTCGCATCCCAACCAGCTGACGCAATCGATCCGCGTCTTCCGCGGACCCGTCGAGCTTGCCTCCTTCGCCGCCGGCGGCGATGCCGCGAACTGGCCCGATGGCGCCGATATCGCCGTTTCGGTGACGACGAGGCAGAAAGGGAAAAAGGTCACGCAGACCTATTCCTGCCAGGGCGAGGCCGACCAATGGCGCTGCTCGGCCAGCTCGAAGATGAGCGACTTTTCCTGCGACATCTCGCAGAAGGAGATTTTCCTCAAGCGCGGCGCCAACGGCACGATGATGGTCGCGAACCCCAACAATGCGGTGGCGGTCCTCGATCTCTGCTCGAAGGCGGCGAACGGCAAGACCAGGTCCGACGACAAGGTGTATCGGCTGCAGCCACTGCCACAGTCGGCCTGCGCGCCGTAAGGCCTGCCGATATTCAGGTGAGGCCGGCCTGCGAACGGTGGCTTCCTGCGCTTCCGGTGCTCACGTACTTTTAAGTACGCTCCGCGCCGGTTCTCAGAAGCCATCGTTCTCGACTCGGCCTGACCTGAATCTCGACAGGCCTTGGTTAGCGCTAAGCGAAAGGCACCGCCGTGGTGCCTTTCGGCAGCTTCGCCTCGTCGTCCGGCTCGACATGGATGGTGACGCGCACCGAGGGGATTTCGGCTTTCAGCGCATCCTCGATGCGGTCGCAGATGACATGGCTGGCGCCGACCGTCATGTCGGCGTCGACGACGAGGTGGAACTCGATGAAGGTGGCGCGCCCGGCTATGCGCGTCTTGAGATCATGGACCTCGAGCGCGCCCTTCGAATTGGCCGAGATGATGTCGCGGATCTGCATGTGCTCGTGGTTGTCGACTGCGCGGTCCATCAGCCCGTTCATCGAGGAGCCGATGACATGCCAGCCCTGCCACAGGATGTTGAGCGCGACGATGATGGCAAGCGCCGGATCGAGGATCTGCCAGCCGGTGAGCACGGCGCCGACAAGACCGCCGAACACGCCGACGGATGTCACCACATCGGTCATGATGTGCTGGCCGTCGGCGACGAGAGCCGGCGACTTCGCGTTCCGGCCGGTGCGGATCAGCGTCCAGGCCCAGATCGCATTGATGACCGTCGCGACGCCGTTGACCGCAAGGCCTTCCCAGGGCTGTTCGAGCGGGGCCGGATGCTGCCAGGACTGCCAGACCTCGTTGAGGATCAGCAGCGCCGCGACGACGATCAGCACGCCTTCCAGCACCGCTGAAAGATACTCGGCCTTGTGGTGGCCGAAGGGATGGTCCTGATCGGGGGGCTTGTAGCTGACCTGGATCGCCCAGAAGGCGGCGGCCGAGGCAATCACGTTGACGATCGATTCCAGCGCGTCGGAATAGAGCGCGACGGAGCCGGTGATGTACCAGGCGGCAAGCTTCAAGACCAGCACGACGCAGGCGACGACGATCGACCAGAAGGCAAGCCTGGCGACCTTCTCCCGGGTCGCGGCTTTCGCCGCGGCCGCTGTCGTGTCCAGCGTTTGCGCCATCTTTTCTAAGCGGCCTTTTCCTTGGCCTTGCGCGGCAGATGCGCGACGATGTTCTCGATGATGCGCATGCCGGCATTGTGACCGAGCGTCATGATCGATTCCGGATGGAACTGCACCGCCGCGATCGGCTCCCTGCGGTGCTCGAAAGCCATGATGACGCCGTCCTCGGTCTCGGCGGTGACCACGAAACCGTCGGGCAGGCGCACCGGGTCGGCGAAGATCGAGTGGTAGCGGCCGACGGTCACTTCCTTTGGCAGTCCGGAGAAGATGATGCCGGGCTTCGAGACGCGGATGCGCGACGGCTTGCCATGCATGGGGATGTGCAACTGCCGCAACTCGCCGCCATAGGCCTCGGCCAGTGCCTGCAGGCCGAGACAGACGCCGAAGATCGGCAGGTCGCGGCTGCGCGCCTTCTTGATGGTGGCGGCGCAGTCGAAATCCTTCGGCGTGCCCGGTCCGGGCGACAGCACGACGAGATCGGGCTTGAGCCGCTCGAAGACCTCTTCGGGCACCGGCGAGCGCACCGTGGAGACATTGGCGCCGGTCTGCCGAAAGTAGTTGGCCAAGGTGTGGACGAAACTGTCCTCATGGTCGACCAGCAGGATGTTGACGCCGTCGCCGACGCGCGCGGTGGTGCGCTCGGTTCCGGTGGCGTTGCCGGTCTTGGCGTCGCGGATGGCGGAGAGCATGGCGGATGCCTTCAGTTCGGTTTCGGCTTCTTCTTCCTCGGGCACGCTGTCGAAAAGCAGCGTGGCGCCGGCGCGCACCTCGGCGATGCCGTCCTTGATGCGGATGGTGCGCAAGGTCAGTCCGGTGTTCATGTCGCCGTTGAAGTTGACCATGCCGATGGCGCCGCCATACCAGGCGCGCGGGCTCTTCTCGTTCTGCTCGATGAAGCGCATGGCCCACAGCTTTGGCGCGCCGGTGACGGTGACGGCCCAGGCGTGAGAGAGAAACGCGTCGAAGGCGTCCATGCCTTCGCGCAGCCGCCCCTCGATATGGTCGACGGTGTGGATCAGGCGCGAATACATCTCGATCTGGCGGCGACCGATGACGCGCACCGAGCCCGGCTCGCAGACGCGCGACTTGTCATTGCGGTCGACGTCCGAGCACATGGTGAGCTCGGACTCATCCTTCTTCGAGTTGAGCAGCTTCAGGATCTGCTCGCTATCGGAAATGGCGTCGTCGCCGCGCTTGATTGTGCCCGAGATCGGGCAGGTTTCGACGCGGCGGCCGTTGACGCGCACGAACATTTCCGGCGAGGCGCCTATCAGATATTCGTTTTCGCCGAGATTGATGAAGAAGGAATAGGGCGAGGGGTTGATCGACTTCAGCTTGCGCGAGATGTCTGAAGGCTGGGTCTCGCAGCGCTCGTAGAACATCTGTCCAGGCACGACCTCGAACAGGTCGCCGCGCTTGAAGCTCTCCATGGCGCGCCGCACCAGGTTGGCGTATTCGCCCGGCTCGTGGTCGCCGCGCGGCGGGATGCGGTCGGCGGTCTTGAACGGCTCGGCATTGGCGTCGCGCGGCAGGCCCTCGGTCGAGAAGCCTTCGCCGGAATAGTCATAGCGGTCGGTCCAGGCCTTGGTCGAATAATGGTCGACGACCAGGATCTCGTCAGGCAGGAACAGCACGAGATCGCGCTGGCTTTCCTTGCGCTCGAGCTTGTAGTCGACCGGGTCGAACTGGAAGGCCAGGTCGTAGCCGAAGGCGCCGTAAAGGCCGAGATTGGCGTCCTCGGTGGTCTTGAACAGCGCAGTGATGGCGCGAAGCACGGTGAAGACCGACGGAACGCGGCTGCGCTCCTCCTCGGTGAAGACGCGGCCGGGTTTCGCCACATCGAGACGAATGAGCGTCTTCGAGGTCTCGGAGATCGTCACTTCGCTCAAGCTGGCAAGCGCCTTGCCGATCACGGGCAACAGCGCTTCGCCGCGCTTGTTCAGCGCTTCGATGCGCATCGTGCGGCCCCGCGCGGAGATGACCAGCGGCGGATCGATGATGGCCGTATCCCAGCGCGTGTAGCGGCCCGGATATTCGTAGTTGGAGGAAAACACAGCGCCGCGGCGAGAATTCAGGCCATCGACATAGGCATCGATCGCGCCTTCATAGGGCTTGTCGTGGCGTTCGCGGGTGATCGTCACGCCGCCCGCGGTGACGAAACGCTCCGCCCCGTTGTCCAGAACTTTAGTCGTCATTGCCGTCTCCATCAGCGTTTTGGGCAACGGACCCGGGAATGGCTTTAAAAAACAAATGGCCGCCCGGACATTCCGTTGCGGCCACCCTCTACTTTCACGCGCACACGCACGAACAGGCCGCTGTCAGCGAGCCCACCACCAAACGGTCTTGTTCGAACGCATGTTCATGGCGACTCCCATAGCGGCGAATGGAGGTCCATGCAACTGGATTTCACGCCGATGCCGAACGCGCGGCCTCAGTCTTCCAGCGTGCCGGAGCGCGCGTCGCTGCTCCTGGCGTCGCCGGCGAGCTTCAAAAGATCCTCGCCGGCGCGGATGATGCGGCGCGAGCGGCGGGTGAGGATGAAGCCCGATTGCGGGGCAAACACTTCCGTGCGGCCGCCGGCCTCGCCGGGCGCATGGACGATCGTCGCCAACCTGGCGCCTTTCTTGACGCGGTCGCCGGGCTTGACGTCGTAAAGGATCGCGCCGGCCCTGGGCGAAGGCATCATGTCGATGTTTTCCAGCGGTACGACCGGTCCGGAAAATTTCTCGAATTTCGGCACGGATGAATCCTGAACGACACCGCGCGTCACCAGCAGTCGGTAGAGTCCCGCGGCATCAGAAGCAGCGAGCGCGGCGTCGACATCGAGTATGCCGCGATATTCGACCGTGGTGACGGCGCGGCGGTCGAAGCGCGCGACGCTCGCTGGCACGTTCTGATAGGGCATGATCGAGGCGCCTTCGAAGGTGCCGGTGTTGTCCTCACTCCACAGCAGGACGGCTTCGGCGCCCATGGCGGCCGCGCAGTCGGCCATATGCGGCCACAGGCTGGTGTGGATGTAGAGATAGGCAAGGCCTTCGTCGTCGCAGTGGAGGTCAAGGACGATGTCGTTGCCGAGGGAGAGCTGGACGAGCCGGTTCTTCAGCCGGCGATCGGCGCCGCCGAGGCTGACATCGGGCAACAGCCTGGCGTCGGGCGCGGCAAGCAACGGAAAGGAGCGGTTGAAGTTGGTCCGGGTGCCGAGATTGAAGCGGCCCTGATGCTCGCCGAAATGATATTGCGCGCGGCCGATCGGATTGGCCCAGGGCACGATGGTGATCGGACCCTTGATGCGGCCCTCGGCCTCCGCCTTGGCCAGCATGGGCATCAGCGCGTCGATGGCGACGACGCCCGGCAGCTCGCCGGCATGCAGCGCCGCCTGCAGATAGGCGGAAGGAGCCGCCTTGTCCTTGCCCTCGAAGCGCAGGACCGGAAATTCGTAAACGACACCCTCGCTGTCGCCGGCGATGCGCTCGATTGTCTTCTGCATGGGACACCTCCGCGTGAAGAGGTTTCACCCATGCATTTTTGCGATCGGGCTGTCGAGTGGTCCAGCCGTGCCGTGCTGTCGGGGCAGGGTGGCTACGGCGAAGACGCCGAGCCTTGCTACGGCGAAGACGCCGAGCCTTGCTACGGCGAAGACGCCGAGCTGCTACGGCGAAGACGCCGAGCTGCTAGGGCGAAGACGCCGAGCCTTATTCAGCCGGTTGTGGCTGCAGGACCGTGCGGCGGTCGAGCGCCTGCGACAGCACGGCCACGGCGACGGCCAGAAGCGCGAGCCCCGCGCCCACCAGCGGCAGGCTGGCGTAGGATACGCCCCAGGAGATGGCGAGGCCGCCGATCCAGGCGCCGCCGGCATTGCCGACATTGAAGGCGCCCTGGTTGAGCGTGGCGGCAAGGTTCGGTCCTTCGGCAGCCGCTTCGACGACGCGTATCTGCAAAGGCGGCACGACGATGAAGATCAGCATGCCCCACAGGAAGACGATGGCGACAGCCACGCTTGCGATGGCGCCGAGCTCGGTAAAGACGACGAAGAGCAGGGCCATGGCGAGCAGCGTGGCGATCACCGTCGGCATCAGCTTCCAGTCCGCCAGCCTGCCGCCGATGATGTTGCCGATGGTCATGCCGGCGCCGAAGAGTAGCAGCACCCAGGTGACGGTCGCCGTCGACAGGCCGGAGACGTCGGTGAGGTAAGGCTTGATGTAGGTGAATACGGCGAACAGGCTGGCGGAGGCGAGCGAGGCGATCAGCATCGCCAGCCAGACCTGCAGCTTGCCGAGCACGCGCAGTTCGCCGACCAGACCGCCGCCGCTGGGCTCGGCGACATCCGACGGCACCAGCCAGGCGATGGCCGCGACCGAGATGAGGCCGATGCCGACGACGGCGAGGAAAGTGGCGCGCCAGCCGAAGGCTTCGCCGAGCGCCGTGCCGGCGGGAACGCCGAGGATGTTGGATAGCGTCAGGCCGGCAAACATCAGCGCGATGGCGCTCGCCCGCTTGTTGCGCGGCACGAGGCTCGCTGCAACGACGGAGCCGATGCCGAAGAAGGCGCCGTGGCCGAAAGCGGTGAAGACGCGCGCCGCCATCAGCAGCCAGTAGTTGGGCGCGATGGCGCAGAAGAGATTGCCGATGACGAAGAGCGTGGCGAGGCCGACAAGCACCGGTTTGCGTGGCAGGCGGGCGGTTGCCATGGCGACGATCGGCGCGCCGAAGACGACGCCCAGCGCATAGCCGGTTACCAGAAGGCCAGCGGACGGGATCGAGACGCCGAGGTCGGCCGCGACTTCCGGCAGCAGGCCCATGATGACGAATTCGGTGGTGCCGATGCAAAAGGATGCAATGGCGAGCGCTAGGATCGGCAGCGGCATGGGATGTCCGGACTGAATCGGTTCAAAATTTAGACTGGGGCTGGATATGCCCGGCGCACAAGCGCCATTGTTGCAACGCAGCAATGCAGAAACGGAAGAGCGCCCGGCTGGGCTCAGAGACCTTTGTTTCACGGCTGCGGCGAAGTCGCCGAGCCTGACCGCTGCGCACTTTTCCTGGACTTGCTCTAAGCCAGCGGCTTCAGCTCCTGGGCAATGGTCGGCAGCAGCTCCGAGACGGTGGGGTGGATGTGCATGGCGCGCGCCAGCGTCGAGATCGGTGCCTTGGCATACATGAGGTCGAGCACACAGTGGATAGCCTCGTCGCCGCCCGGTCCGAGCACCGAGCAGCCGAGGATTTCGCCGGTGTCGGCATCGGCCAAGATCTTCATGAAGCCTTGCGTCTCGCCTTTTTCGACAGCGCGGCCGACACGCGTCATCGGCCGCTGTCCGACCAGCGCGCGGCGGCCGGATTTCTTCACGGCGGCTTCCGTCATGCCGCAGCGCCCAAGCGGCGGATCGATATAGAGCGCATAGGCTTCGATGCGGTCGCTGACCTTGCGCGGATCGTTGTCGAGCAGGTTGGCGGCGACGATCTCGAAGTCGTTGTAGGAGGTATGGGTGAAGGCGCCCCTGCCGTTGCAGTCGCCCATCGCCCAGATGCCGGGCACATTGGTGCGCAACTGGTCGTCGACGACGACGAAGCCGCGCTGATCGACCGCGACGCCGGCCTTGTCGAGGCCGAGATCGTCGGTGTTCGGAACGCGCCCCAGTGCCAGCAGCACATGCGAGCCGATGGCCGGCGGCTTGTCGGCGGAGAAGGTGACGGCGATGTCGCTGCCTTGTTTGGCGAAGCTTATATCGCCGGCGCCGACATGGACGTCGATGCCTTCGTTTTCGAGGATGGACAGGATGGCCGCGGACGTGTCCTCGTCCTCGCGGCCGGTCAGCCGCGGCGCCTTCTCGATCACTGTGACCTCGGAGCCGAAGCGGCGGAACATCTGCGCGAATTCGAGCGAGATGTAGCTGCCGCCGACGACGATCAGATGGCTGGGCAGCACATCGAGGTCCATCATCGAGGCATTGGTGAGATAGGGTACGTCGTTGACGCCGGGCAGGTTGGGCACCGAGGCGCGGCCGCCGGTGTTGAGGAAGATCTTTGGCGCCGTGAGCAACTCATCGCCGACGCGCACAGTGTCGGCGGATTCGAAACGCGCATGGCCGCGATAGAGCGTGCAGCCCTTCATGCCGGCGATCCATTTTTCGAGATTGCCGCGGGCGTCGTTGGTGACCTTGTCCTTGCGCGCCTTGATCCGCTCGTAATCCACGCCGACGGGGCCCGAGAGCGCGACACCGTAGTCGGCGGCGCGGCGGGCGAGATGCGCGGCATAGGCGCTCGCCACCATCGTCTTGGTCGGCATGCAGCCGGTGTTGACGCAGGTGCCGCCGATGAACTTGCGCTCGACCAGCGCGACCTTCATGCCGGCGGCCTCGAGCCGGCCGACAAGCGGCGGGCCGGCCTGGCCGGCGCCGATGACGATGGCGTCGAAGCTTTTTGCGCTCATGCGACCGCCGCCACGATGAGCAGCCCGCCGATGATCGCCACCGCGTCCTCGATGAAGGCGGCGGGCGGATCCTTGCCGAAGGCGGCGGCCAGCCGGCCGCGCGCTTCGGCGCCGCCCAGCGTGCCGATCACCGCGCCGATCGCGCCCGCGACCAGGCCGCCGATGGTGGCGCTGGCGGTCGCGCCGATGACTGCGCCGCAGAAGGCGCCGACGACGATGCGGGTGCCGAATTGCTGCGGCACTTTCCGGCTCGGTGTCGACGGCAGCTGATCGGTGACCAGCTCAACGATTGCCAGGATGGTGAAGATGCCGACGGCAATCCAGTGACCCATGAAGCTCGCCCAGGTGCCTGCGACCGGGAGCCAGCCGAGATAGGAACCCCAGGCGACGGCGGCGGGCGCGGTCATGGCGCGCAGGCCGGCAATGACGCCTATCAGCAGTGCAAGAATGTAAAGCATGATCGCCCCCCTCAAAGAGACCCTCGTACAGTCTCGCAACGGCAGGCTAGCATAAGCCAAGCGTTTGGCTACGGGGCTTTTGTCAGACGATCGATTATGCTTTGGCGATTATGCTTTGGCAGCAGACGAAACCTGGAGGTGCCACCATGACGACAAGCGAACGCATGAAGATGGCGGCGGGCGAATGGTACACCTGCATCGACGATGAGCTGGAGACGTTGCGCGTTGCCGCGCGCGATGCGGTGTTCGAGCACAACGGCCTGCCGCCCCGGCGGCGCGGCAATATCGCTCCGGCCTTGCGGGCGCTGCTCGGCGGCGCGGGCGAGGGGGCTCGCATCGAGGCGCCGTTCCATTGCGCCTATGGCTTCAACCTGTTCCTCGGCGATGGCGTCTTCCTCAATGCCGCCTGCACCATCCTGGACACCGCGCCGGTGCGCATCGGCAAGGGATCGCTGCTTGGGCCCAATGTGCAGATCTACTGCGCCGAGCATCATCGCGAGGCCTCCGGCCGGCTGGCCGGACTGGAGATCGCCAGGCCCGTGACGATCGGCGACAATGCCTGGATCGGCGGCAGCGCGGTCACCCTCGCCGGCGTCAGCATAGGCGAGGGCGCCATCGTTGGCGCGGGTGCGGTGGTGACGCGCGACGTGCCGGCGAACACCACCGTCGTCGGCAACCCGGCGCGAGGCGTTGCGCCTCGCTGAGCGCACTGCGGTTCGAGCGTTCCGGTATGCTGTTCTATGCGCTTCCTGACGGAAAACCGTCGCGCAGGGTTCTTGGAATTGCTGTGGCGCAAGCAAACCGGATCGTCGCTTCGAAACCGTCTTCGCGGCCCGATGCCGGCGAATTCAGGCTCAGTGCCGCGCCAATCTGCTGTAGGATCTTGCTGACGATCGCCAGGCCGAGACCCGAGCCGCCAGAAGGCGTCGTTCCGCGTTCGAAGCGTCTCAGCAGCTTGTCGGGCGCCGGCACGACGGGACCTTCATTGATCACGCTCAACCCCGCGCTGTCGTCGACCCGTATCACCACCGTTCGACCCTGGGCGCCGTGTCGAAGGGCGTTTTCGATCAGGTTGCGCGTCACGATCGCCAGCGCGTCGGGATCGATGGCCACCTCCACCGTGCCTTTTGACGGCCTTTCGAGGCTCAACCGGGATTTGTTCTCGGCATGCTGTTCGAAATCCGCCACCACAAGCGCAACCACTGCGCCCAGATCAGCCGATTTTCCGGCGGCAATTCCGGCATCGGCGCGCGCCAGTTGCATGAGTTTCTCCGAAAGGTTGGACAGGCTGACGAGCGCCGCCTTGATCTGTCGCGGGCGCTTCATACCCGCATCGTCGGTTGCCTCGGCGATCATCCGCTCGGCCTGGGCCAACGCTCCGGCGATCGGAGTGCGCAGTTCGTGGGCGGCGTTGGCGGTGAATTCCTTTTCGGCTTCCATTGCCATGTGGAGCCGCCGCATCAGCCTGTTGACCGACTTGGCGATTGCCGCAAGCTCGACGGGGAGATGCTCGGTGTCGATCGCGGCGAGATTGTCGCCATCGCGGGCGCTGATGTCGGCACGCAGCTTTCCGATCGGGCGCATGAACCGTGTCAGGGTCAGCCAGGCAAGTATCGCGCTGAGCGGTGTCAGGGCAATCATCGGCACGAGGAAGCCGGCGGCGGCTTCCAACGTCTCTTCGTTGCGGCGCTCGTCGCTCTCGGCGACCTGGACGAACAAGGTGCCGCTTACCGCCGGCTCGGTGTAGACGCGCCATCCCGCCTCTTGCGAGAAGCCTCGCGTGAGCCCGGTCGTCAGCGGAGTGGCTGGCGCGCCGTGGGAATGGAGCATTATCCGACCCTGGCTGTCCCGCACCTGGTAGATCAGCCGTTGGCCATCTTCTTGCGAGACGGCCTCCGCCAGTTCGCGCGGAGGCTGAAGCGTTTCGCGTCCAAAGAGGTCGTCAATGACGAGCGGCAGCAACCTGCGGGCCGCCTCCTGCATCGAATTGTCCATGGCCTCGTTGATTTCGCGATGAAGCGTGAAGGTTCCGGTGGCGGCTGCCACAACTCCAAACATGACGGTTACGATGATCAACGAGGCGACCAGCCGTCCGACAAGGCTGAATCGCCAGCTCATCGGGCCACTAGGCGATAGCCCAGCCCCCTCACGGTCGAGATCACGTCGCGGCCGAGTTTTCTGCGCAGGCGGCTCACATAGACCTCGACGGTATTGCTCTCCACCTCGGCGCCAAAAGCGTAAAGCGCGTCCTCTACCTGACCCTTGCTGACCGTGACGCCTGGCCGGCCGAGAAATTGTTCCAGCACGGTCCATTCGCGGGCGGTCAACTGGATCTCCTTGCCGCCGACCAGCACGCGGCGATGGGCAGTGTCGACCTCGACCGGCCCGATCCCGATGAGCGGGTTGGGATTCCCGACATAGCGGCGCCACCGCCGCCAGGCGGGCGGACAATTCGCCCAGATCGAATGGCTTGACCAGATAATCGTCCGCACCGGAATTCAAGCCGTCTATCCTGTCCGAGAGCTGATCGCGAGCGGTGAGGATTATGACCGGAGTGCGGTGGCCGTCGCGGCGGAAAACCTTGAGGAATTCCAGGCCCTTGCCGTCCGGCAAATGCAGATCGAGCAGCATCAGCTGATACGTCACGACACGCAAATGCTCACGGGCTTCCTCAAATGTGCCGCTCCAATCGACGGCATGGCCATCGGCGGCCACGTGGTCGCGCACGGCTTCACCCAGCACGCGATCATCCTCGATCAACAGAACACGCACGCCGCCTCCGCAGCCTAACCATCCGTCCCATGCAGAACGATACTGACAGTAGCCTGAACGCCAGTCCCATCAATCGGCGCGTCTGCTCTCCAAGTGCGGCATTTGCAAGAACCGGCCGGCGTTCAGGCTGCTGTCAGCTTTCGGTCGCAGGTTTTTCGGCATCGGAATCAACCGATGGAGAAAACCGATATGAGAACAATCGTCCTGACCGCGCTGGCGCTGGCGCTGGGCCTGGCCGGGCCTGCCTTCGCAGCAGACCGATGCAACGTGCCGACCGACCAGTGGCAGCCGCGCGAGGCATTGCAGAAGAAGCTGGAAGGAGAGGGCTGGAAGGTCCGCAGCATCAAGACCGAAAACGGCTGCTACGAAGCCAAGGCGGTCGACGCCAGCGGCAAGAGGCTGGAAGGCGTGTTCAATCCCAAGACGCTGGAGTCGGTCGGCGCCGATTCCGACGACGGTTGATCGCCATGAACGCCACTCTTTCGACACGAGAAATCTCGGTCAGGGTCTGGAGTTCCTATGTTCGCCTCTTCCACTGGTCGCTGGTTCTGTGCGTTGCCGTGGCGTGGCTCTCTTCCGGGGAAATCATGAAGGTGCATGAACTGGCCGGCTATTGCGCCGGGGTTCTGATCGCCTCGCGGGTGGTCGCAGGATTGGCCGGGTCGGGATATACGCGCTTCGATCAATTCGTGCGCGGGCCGCGCACGGTGCGATCGTATCTCGCCGACGTGGCGCATGGCCGTGAGAGGCGGTATCTCGGCCACAATCCTGCTGGCGGCGCCATGGTGCTGGCGCTTGTGATTTGCATCGCGGGAATTGCGCTGACCGGATGGATGCAGACCACCGACGCCTGGTGGGGCGTGGCCTGGATTGAGGACACGCACAAGGTTCTGGGCAATGTTATCCTGGTGCTGATCGGCCTGCATGTCGGCGGCGTGGTTCTGGCAAGCCTGCGCCATGGCGAGAACCTGGTTCGGGCGATGGTCACCGGCCGGAAGCGCGCGCCGTCGCCGGAAGACGTTGCCTGACGAATGAGGCTGGAGAATGCAAAGGGCGCCGCGTCGATGCGGCGCCCTTTGCTGTTCTCAAGACATGTGCTTCATGTGCCCGTCCTGATCGACCCGCCCCGAAAACTCGCGTCTGTACCGCATCGGCGAGGTTCCGAGCCGCGCGGCAAAATGCTGGCGCAGCGACGTAGCGCTGCCGAAGCCCGCTTCGAAGGCCACCATGTCCATCGATTTTTCCGTCTGCTCCAGCAGCCTTTGCGCCAGTGCCACGCGCTGGTCGGCGAGCCAGTCGCCGAAACTGGTGCCGATCGAGTTCTGGAAGCGGCGGGTGAAGGTGCGGCGCGTGAGGCCAGCCCTATCGGCGACGCTGTCTAGACTGTGCGTTTCGCCGAGCGTTGCCCGCACCTGGTCGAGAGCGCGCGTGAACCGGTCCGCGTTCGGCGTCGGCGCAAGCGGGCGCTCGATGAACTGTGCCTGCCCGCCTTGCCGGTGCGGCGAGAGCACGACATGGCGGGCAAGCCGAAGGGCGGCCTCCGCGCCATAGCGGGCGCGCACGATGTGCAGGCAACAGTCTAGCCCGGCGGCGACGCCGGCCGACGTGATGATGTCGCCGTCGTCGACATAGAGCACGTCCGCGTCGATCGCGAGATCGGGATGCAGCGCCTGCAACCGGTCGGTATAAGCCCAATGGGTGGTCGCCTTGCGCCCGGCCAGCAATCCAGCGCCGGCAATGGCGAAGGTGCCGAGGCACAAGCCGACGATCAGCGCGCCGCGCCGATGCGCGCGTCGCAGCGCATCCTTGAACGGCGCGGCCAGCGGAGCCTCGAGATCCTTCCAGCTCGGAATGATGACGATGTCGGCCTCGTCTAGCGCGGAAAGTCCATGCGGCACCAAGATGCTCAGCCCGGCATCGGTATGAATGGGTCCCTCCTCCATCGCGCAGACGCGGAAGTCGAAGCGCGGCAGCCCGAGCTTGGTGCGGTCCGCGCCGAACACCAGGCACGGCACGGAGAGATGAAACGGGCTGATGCCGTCGAAGGCGACGGCGGCGATGATCGGGTTCTTCATGACAAATATCGTTCCGTTGAAAGTCGAATGTCCCAATTCTTTCGAATGATGTCAATCGGGCCACTTTCTGGAGCCGAACCAGCCGACTAGCTTTGACCCATCAACACGATCGAAAGGAAACCGCCATGTCAGCTCCCGCCACCCAGCCACGCCGCGCGCTTGTCGTCGTCGATGTTCAGAACGACTACAATGGCGGCAATCTCGCCATCCAACATCCGCCACTCACCGAGACGGTCGCCAATGTTGCGCGCGCCATGGATGCCGCCGCGGCGGCCGGCATCAAGATCGTCGTGGTCAGGCAGATGGCGCCCGAGACCTCGCCGATCTTCGCCAAGGGCAGCCATGGTGGCGAGTTGCATCCCGAGATCGTCAGGCGCGGCCGCGACCACTATGTCGAAAAGACGCTGCCTTCGGCCTTCACCGGCACGGATCTCGAAGCCTGGCTGCGCGCCAACGCCATCGATACGATCGCGGTCGTCGGTTACATGACCCACAATTGCGATCTATCGACTATCATCCACGCTGTTCATATGGGCTTTGCCGTCGAGTTCCTTTCCGATGCCAGCGGCTCGGTGCCCTATGCCAACAGCGCCGGCTATGCATCGGCCGAGGACATCCACCGGGTGGTGAGCGTCGTCTTGCAGTCGCGCTTCGCCGCGGTGCTGAAGACCGCCGAGTGGATCGATTGCCTGAAGACCGGCGCCCTGCCTGAGCGCGACACGATCTATGCATCGAACCAGCGTGCCCTGCAGCGTAATGCCGCCTAGCTTGAAACGCTTTCGGACGGCAAGGCGCCGCCAGGGTGCGGCGCCTTTTTCTTGGCGCGCCAAATATCCAGCAGAGCGTGAGCCATTTCACGGACGTCGCTCCGGTATTTTCGGAAAGTCACCGCGCATGTGAGTAAGCGCGGTTGGCTTTTTGGGGGCTGGATTGAAGGCGCGCGTTGCACGAACCATGGTGGTCCTGGCCCTCGCCGTCGGCGCGGCGCTGCTGCCATGGCCCGCTCTTGCGCAAGTCCCGCCGCATGCGCCGGGGACGATCTGCGTCACCCAATTCTTCTGGTGCTGGGCGCAGCCGCCCGGGCCGCCCGGCTATCCCTGCGGATGCCCGTCGCAATATGGCTTCGTGCCGGGCTATCTGGGCTAGTCGTCGGGGGAAGCGATGACGACGTCCCACGATCCTCTTGTCTCCGGGTTGCTTGCCGACGCGAAGCTGGTTGCCGGCTACGGCCGCTACGGCGTGTTCAAGGACAGCGCCCTCTTCGCCGCCATCGGCGATGCGGAAAAGCTCAATGGCGCGACCGCAAGCCAGCCCGAGGTCGTCAAGCTTCAGACAGTGTTCAACGATTGCTCCAACACCGTGCCGTTTTCCACGCTGGCCGCGCTCCGCACCGGCTGGTCGCCCGGCGACTTGTCGCGGCGGACCGCGCTGGCAACCTATTTTCTGATCGCCCTGTCGGTGACGATGATGATCGTCATCGGCAAGCTGACCTATGTCTACAACAGGGGCGTTTCGATCAATGCGGAACTGCAGGAGATCGATAACAACGATTTCAGCGCCCGGTTCGGACAGTCGATCCGGCAGGTCTGGGCGACGAAGAAGCAATTGAGCTCGGCCGCCGCCCAGCAGGCGTCGGCGACCGATCTGACGCTTCTCAAGGATGCCTACTACAATTCCGTCGACAGCCTGCATTCGCTCGATCAACGTTTTTCCTCGCTGCTGGTGCGGGCGCAGGGGTTCATGACACAGGAAGCGCCATTTCCGCTATGGGGCATGCAATGGGCCTATTGCAAGCTTTCGGCTTCGCCGGCCAAGGCGGGCGCGCCAATCGATTTCTCCAACCCCCGGCAGATGGCCATAGACCAGTTCTGCGGTCAGCAAATCGCGCTGGCGCAACAGCAAAGCGGGGCCGGGAACAGCCAGCCGCTCAAGCAGTCGGATTTCGATTGCAAGAACAACGGCAACACCGAAGGCGGCACGCAAGCCGTAAGCGCCACCGGCATCGCCGGCCAGGCCGAAGATGTGAACGCCGATTTCGATGCGGCGACACGCGATCTGCAGTGCGAAGGCGTCATCACCATCACGCCGAATTCGATTTCGACGCTGACACTGCAGGCCAAGACGCTCAGCGAGGTCCTCAGCCCCTATGCGCTGTGGATCCTGCCCGCGCTTTACGGCGCGCTTGGCGGCATCATGTTCCACATGCGCATGATCCTGAACCCGCTTTTGCCCAATCCGCCGCTGTCCCGGCTCATTCACCGCATCGCGCTCGGCGGGCTTGCAGGCATGATCCTCGCCTGGTTCATGGCGCCGGGGACCAAGCTCGGCGGCGAGGTGACCGGCATAGGATTCAGCCTGTTCACCTTCGCTTTCCTGTTCGGCTTCAGCCTCGATATCTTCTTCGCCATCCTCGACCAGTTCGTCTCGATGTCGGTCGCCGGCATCAAGAAGTTCGGCTCGCCCACGGTGGCATGAAGGCCGGCGAAACAAAAAGGGCGCCGCGATGAGGCGGCGCCCTTGGTCGTTCAATTCGAACGAAGTTTTAGAACAGGCCCTCGATCTGGCCGGCCTCGTTCAAGAAGATCTTTTCCGAAGACGGCGCCTTGGGCAGGCCGGGCATGGTCATGACCTCGCCGCAGATGATGACGACGAAGCCGGCGCCGGCCGAGAGCCTGACCTCGCGCACCGGCACGGTGTGGCCGGTCGGCGCGCCGCGCAGGTTCGGGTCGGTCGAGAAGGAATACTGGGTCTTGGCCATGCAGACCGGCAGATTGCCGTAGCCGGCTTCTTCCCACGCCTTGAGCTGATCGCGCACCGACTTGTCGGCGATCGCTTCCGAGCCGCGATAGATGCGCTGGACGATGGTGTTGATCTTCTCGAACAGCGGCATGGCGTCGGGATAGAGCGGCGCGAACTGGGAGGCGCCGGATTCGGCGAGCGCCACCACCTTGTTGGCAAGGTCCTCGATGCCGGCCGAACCGTTGGCCCAGTGCTTGCACAGGATCGCCTCTTCGCCCATCGAGGCGACATAGTCTTTCATCGCCTGGATCTCGGCCTCGGTGTCGGAATAGAAGTGGTTGATGGCAACCACGGCCGGCACGCCGAACTGGCGGATGTTCTCGATGTGGCGGCCGAGATTGGCGCAGCCCTTCTTGACCGCCTCGATGTTTTCCTTGCCGAGGTCTTCCTTCTTGACGCCGCCATTCATCTTCATGGCGCGCACGGTCGCGACGATGACCGCAGCGGACGGCTTCAGGCCCGCCTTGCGGCATTTGATGTCGAAGAATTTCTCGGCACCAAGGTCCGCGCCGAAGCCGGCTTCGGTGACGACATAGTCGGCGAGCTTGAGCGCCGTCGTGGTGGCGACGACGGAGTTGCAGCCATGCGCGATGTTGGCGAACGGGCCGCCATGCACGAAGGCCGGGTTGTTCTCCAGCGTCTGCACCAGGTTGGGCTGCATGGCGTCCTTCAACAGCACCGCCATGGCGCCGTCGGCCTTGAGGTCGCGGGCATAGACCGGCGACTTGTCGCGGCGGTAGGCGACGATGATGTCGCCGAGGCGCTTCTCAAGGTCCTTGAGGTCGGTGGCCAGGCACAGGATCGCCATCACTTCCGAGGCGACGGTGATGTCGAAGCCGGCTTCGCGCGGATAGCCGTTGGCGACGCCGCCGAGCGAGCAGATGATCTCGCGCAGCGCCCGGTCGTTCATGTCCATGACGCGGCGCCAGGCGACGCGGCGGGTGTCGATGCCAAGCTCATTGCCCCAGTAGATGTGGTTGTCGATCAGCGCCGAGAGCAGATTGTGCGCGGTGGTGATGGCGTGGAAGTCGCCGGTGAAATGGAGGTTCATGTCCTCCATCGGCACGACCTGCGCGTAGCCGCCGCCGGCGGCGCCACCCTTGACGCCGAAATTCGGGCCGAGCGAGGCTTCGCGGATGCAGATGATCGCCTTCTTGCCGATGCGGTTCAGGCCGTCGCCGAGGCCGACGGTGGTGGTGGTCTTGCCTTCGCCGGCCGGCGTCGGGTTGATGGCGGTGACCAGGATCAGCTTGCCGTCCTTGTTGCCCTTGACCGACTTGATGAACTCGGCCGAGATTTTTGCCTTGTCGTGGCCATAGGGCAGAAGGTGTTCGGTCGGAATGCCGATCTTGGCGCCGATCTCCTGGATTTGTTTTTTCTTGGCGGCGCGCGCGATCTCGATGTCGGACTTCACTTCGGCCATGACGGCTTTCCTCTGGATTGGGCGTTGGAAGGGACTGTTTTGATCAATTGTGCATGTTTGGAACGCCGCACGGGCGCAGGGGTGTTTTCTAACCCTGTCGCTGCCTGGGCGTCAACTTTCATGCAACTATGTTTCCTGTAAAGAAAGAATATTGCTGTTCCCGGTGCGACCCTGTTCGGGTCTTCGACCCCAGTCGTTTGCGGCGTATAGAAGCCAGAGCGAAGGCCGTTCCGCCGTCTCAAAACAGCCGCTGAATACGCGAAAAGCGACAGAAGCGACGGCGCAAATCCACCATCCCTGTCTTGGCCGAAGAGGCTGCTACTGCGTCAGCACGTTGCTGATCTCGACCATGTTGGAGCGCACCCGCAGGATGTAGAAGCCCATCGTCGTCAGATGCGTCGGCAACAGCCAACCATCCTCGCGGCCATTGGCGATGATGAAGGGCTGGATGCGCAGCGCCGAGACGAATTGCTGGTCCATCGTGTCCCACAGGTTCTGCAGGTGCTTCTCCTTGATCACGTCGTCGAAGTCGGCCTGGGCGCCCTTCATCAGGCCGTAATAGGCGTAGAGCTGGCCATAAGCGAACCAGAAGCGGTCGTCGGCGCGGGTATCGAACCAGCCATTGTTGTGGTTTTCGGCGCGTTCCTTGAGGATGGCCGAGGTCGAGCCGATGTCCGAAGCGATGCGGTCGATATATTGCTTCAGATTGTCGGCGCGGGCGTCGAAGGTCGCCTGGCAGGTGGCGAGACGGGCGTTGAAGGAGCGCAGCTTGCGCACAGCGTCGCGATAATAGCTCGGCGTCGGCGTCTTGGGGCCGAATGGGTTCAGGCCGAAATACCAGGTGTATTCGTCGAACTGCAGATTGCCGCGCGCGTCCTGCAGGTCGGCGTCGATCTGCGAGGTCGTGCGAACGCGGCCAAGATTGTCGGCAAGCTCGGTCGCGGTGCGCCGCACCGCCTGGTTGATGCCGCGCTGGAAGGACGCCTTGTTGTCCATCCAGGGCGTGTTGTCCCAATCGATGCCGAACAGGCCGAGCTTGTAGAGGATCATCGACGAGATCCAGGCATTCTGGTTGACGTTGAAGTCCGTCAGATCGGCGGCAACCTGGGCGATGGCGGAGTTGCCGCAGGTCTTGGCCGTATCGGTGCCGCTGCCGGCCGAAACCTGCTCGCCCGCCGACACGTTCCGCTTCTCGAACGTGTAGGTGTCGGGATAGTTCGGGTTGAAATTGTTCCACCACTGGGTAGCGTAGAAGAAATTGGCGTAGAGGCCGATCAGCACCAGGAGGGCAAGACCGACCACGGCCTTCAGAATCCAGCCGCGTTGCCCGTACCAGCGGCCGACCCACATGAATGGCCACAGGATGACGCCGATGACGAAGCCGATGCCGCGGCCGATCCACTGGAATATCTGGGTGAAGAAGTTCACGATCGGGTCGAGCATGGCTGTGGCACCCCCTAGCATGATGCCAAAAAGTTGCAGACTTTTTGGATAACATCATGCGCCAAAACAATAAGTTAGAACGAAATGACGGTTCATTTCGTTCTAGTCAGTCAAGCCGTAAAGGCGCGCGCGGAACGCCGCCTTTTCCTTCAAATATGTGGTTTTCAGAACGTCCACAACATGGCTTCTCCAGGCGTCGCTGAAGCCGTCATAGTCCTTGTAGAAACCCGGCTTGTTGAAGACGTAACGCGAAACGAAGTCCTGCGGCACGAAATCCGAGATCAACTGGTTGGTCAGCCAGGCATCGGGGTGGTCGGGCTTGGCGCGCACGACCAGGAATCGCTGGCGCGGCGGCACATCCTCGATCTTGAGATGGCCGAACTGGGCGATTTCGCGCTTGGCGGCATTGAGGAAGGGAAAGTTCCCGTCCTGGGCGATCAGATCGGCATGGCCGTGGATCCAGGTCTGCAGCCACACCTTGTCGACATCGGTCAGATTGCGGTTGGGCTCGGCGTCGCGGATCAGCGCGCGCACGACCATCTCTGCGCGATGCTCGAGATAGCCGGAAGCCTCGATCCAGGAAGCGCGCGGCAGGTCGAGCCGGCCGGTGGCGGCCAGGAAGCGGAACACCTTGTCGGCGTCGTTGATCGACAGATAGCTTACCTGCCAGGGGCGCGAGCGGCGGAAGCCGGGGGCGGCCGGATCGCTGATCACCGTCGTCATATCGGGGTCGACGAAGACGTAGAGCCCGCCGAAATGGCTGGTCCAGTAGGCGTTGTGACGGAAGATAACCTGGTCCGGCACCAGCGCGTTCTCGCGGATGTCGCCGCAGACCTTGGCAAGATCGACCATGCGCTGGAGCATGGCGTTGTCGCGCCAGGCGTCGGGCTCCTGCTTCAGCCGGTCGACCAGCTTGCCGAGCTCGGCCGCCTTGCCCAGCACGTCCTCTGCCGACAGCACCTTGAACTCGACCTGGTTGATCGACAGCAGGTCCTCGATGTCGTTGACCTTGGGAACCGAGTCCTCGATCTCGCCGTAGATCACGTCCTTGATGGTCAGCGCGTCGATGGCACGCTGGTTCTTCGACATGAACTCGAACATCAGCTGCGAGGTGTTGGAGAAGGCGGTATGCACCACCGGCAGGTCGATCTGCGACGGCGTCAGGATGATGAAGCGGCGGTTGACCTCGTTGGGGTCGAGATAGTCATAGTCGCCGCATTCCTCGGCGATCTCCGGCGAGAAGCCGGTGCGGTCGATCTGGAAGCTTGCGAGCTTGGTGGGCTCGAGGCCGAAGGCGGCAAGCGCCTTGTTGTAGCGCTGGATGAGGTGCGGCTCGTCGATGGCGAGCAAGCGGCCGTAGATCAGCTCGTTGTCGCGCAGAAGATCGGGCTTTTTGGCGTGGGTCATTCTTCCTTCTCCCCGTTCACGGGGAGAAGGTGCCCGAAGGGCGGATGAGGGGCGGCGCCGACGCTCATCGTCCCTGCTCCGAGGGTGCGGCCGGCAGAAATTTCGCATCGACACCGATCATTTTGCGATCCAGCCGACCATCCAGGGCTGCAACAACTGTGTCCAGCACGCTCGAAAGGCCGGTCAAAACATCTGCGTGCCATACTCTCAACACCGACCAACCGTTTTCGTTCATGGTTTCGTCCCTATATCGATCCCGAGAGCGGCCTGCATGCTGGCTGCCGTCCACCTCCACAACCAGATTGGCATCGCGGCAGGCGAAGTCCGCAAAATAAGGGCCGATCGGCAGTTGGCGAACAAATTTGTAGCCGTTCAATCGCCGTCCTCGCAGTTCATGCCACAGCCGTTCCTCCGCATCGTTTTCGACTTTCCGAAGCTGACGGGCCCTCGCCACTTTCGGTTCATTCCTCCCACGCATGGCGCTGCCCCTCATCCGCCCTTCGGGCACCTTCTCCCCGTGAACGGGGAGAAGGAAAAGATCACCAAAGCCCCTTCTTCTTCAATTCCTCCATTTCCCGCGCGGCGCGCTCGCGCAGCCTTGCGTCGCGCAGGAGCTTCTCCACCGCGGCATCGTCGGACTTGTCGGAATAACGGAACTCGGAATCGGCGTAGCGGTTGATCTCCTGCATGACCACGTCCATCGAGAATGGTCCGCGCAGCTCCTCGATCATCGCCTTCTTGTCGTCGTAGCTCTTGTGCATGAAGGCTTCCGGCTTCTCGAACCAGTCGTCCGGCAGCTCGATATCCATGGCGCGCATTTTTATCGCGTCGGTGACGTTCTTGATGGCACGGCCGGTGAAACGCGGCTCGGCGTCCTTGATCATGTGCAGGTAGGTGCCGACATCGGCCATGGTCTTGGGCGCGCCGTTCTCCTTCATGTAGCGCTCATAGACCTTCATCAGCCCGTCTTCCCGCGGCTTTTCGTGCTCTTCATAGGCCTCGCTCACCGCACGCTGGATCTCCTGCGCGGCATAGAGCTCGTGCTCGCCGAGCGGGATCTTGTGGTTCTTGCCGGCAAGCAGCACGAAGATGTCGATATAGTCGTCGCGGGTCTGCGGGCCGTCGACCAGCCATCGGGCGCCGGCGCGCTGGCGCAGCGCATCGTCGACATTTTCCGGATAGTTGGAAAACATGCCGAAGGAGCAGTTGCCGCGCACGACCGTCGAGGCACCGGCGAAGGCGTCCATCAAGACGCCGGTGATCTCCTGCTGGCCGGCCGAGGCGCGGTCGTCGGAACGGCGCGCCGCCACCTGGTCGATGTCGTCGATGGTGCCGAAGCCGATGACGCGCGGATTGAGCACGTTGTTGATGAACTGGCGGCAGTTTTGGCCGGACTTGCCCTGATAGGACGAGATCTGGTCGACGCCGAAATTCTCGTAGGCGAACGGATAGCCGGCGACCTGACAGTAGCCATTGACGAGGCCGGCGATCATCTGGATCAGCGTCGTCTTGCCGGTGCCCGGCGCGCCGTCGCCGATGAAGGTGAAGAGGAAGCCGCCAAGCTCGACAAAGGGATTGAGCTCGCGCTCGAAATCATAGGCCATCAGCATCTTGGCCAGTTTGACCGACTGGTATTTGGCGATGTGGTTGCCGACGACCTCTTCCGGCTTCTTGAAGGTCATCACCAGCGGCTTGGATCGTTTGCCGGGCGCGACGTCGAAGCCATCGAGGATGAAATCGTCGACATCGATGCGGATATGCGCGTTCTCGAATGGGCCGATGCCGTCGAAGCGGCCCTTGCGCGCCAAGAGCCCGTCGATGGCGACCCGGGCAAAGGCCCGCGCCCGCGTCATCAGGTCCGCATCGTCCTTCGAGCCGGCGATCGCCTTGTCGAGGCCGGCGACGATCGACTTCACCGCGTCCTGCGGGGTGTCGAACAGGAAGTCGGGTTCGGGGCTGTCGTTCGGCGCCTCCCCGTCGCTGTCGACCAGCTGGAACAGGCAGGAAGCGAAGCTGAAGGCCGACACGTAAGCCGACGCCGACAGAAGTTTTTTGAACCTCGCGGCTTCGTCGCCTTCGAGCGGCGCGCGGACGTTCCTTGCCTGCAGGCTTTCGAGGTCGGATCCCTCGGCGAAGACATCCGAAATGGCCAGCGCGATCGCCAGGCCGCGGCGGGCGCGGTAGAGCAGCGTGTGCTGCGGGATGCTCATCAGCTGGTCGTCGGGATGGATGGCCGCGACCGTCTTCGACAGCTCGACCTCGCGCGTGCGGCGCACCGAACCGACCGACACGGTCGAGACGAAGCGGCGGTTGGTGCCGGCGAGCGCGGTGCCTGATTCGCGGGACGGATCCTCCAGCACGACGATGCGGGTGATGAAGCTCTGCGCTGTCGCGCGGTGCTTTTCGATTGCGGCTTCCGAGATCGTTGTCAGGCCGGTGTCCATGAAGGATGCTCCGCGGTTTGACGGTCAGACGTCGCTGATGACCTGTCCGTTGGACAGGATGTGGACCTTGTAGCCGGAAAAGATCTTTTGCGCTTCGCCCGCGGCGTAGAGCGCCTGGTAGGCCTCGTGCGGGATCAGCGCGTGGTTCTCGTAGCTCGACACGCCCTGGCGCGCCGCTTCGAGGTCGTCGGTGTTGATGAAGAATTCCTGCGTTGTCTTCTCGCTGGAGAACAGGCCCTTGCGGCCGGGTTTCTCGGCCTTGGAGAAGACCTCCTGGATGGTCCAGGTAAGCAGCCAGGCGTTTTCCGGCTTGCGCACCTTGGCCAGCACCTCGGTCACTGTCGAATTGTTGTCGGTGATGCCGGCCGAGTAGAAGGGGCCCAGCACCACGCGCCGCAGCTGCTTGGGATGCAGCGGCTCGAAATCCTTGTCGAGATTGACCGCAATCGTCGCCGGCGAGAGCGTATAGGCCGAGTTCTTCTCGGTGAAATCGTCGAAGCGGTGCGCAAGCTCCGGGTTGAGCAGGCCGTCGACGGGAAGCGGGATATCGACCTTCTCGTTGAGCTTGCCGTTCACGTCGACCAGCTGGCGCACCATGTTTTCGGAGGAGTCCTCCACCGTCACCATATAGACCAGCGGCAGATTGGCGCTGCCGTCGAACGTCGCCCAGTGGACGAGATAATAAGGCCGCATGGTCTTCGGGTTGACCGAGACCTTGGCCGTCTGCGCCAGGGTAAACGGACCGAAGGTCGCCTCGCTCTTGACGTCCTCCAGATAGAGCCGCTCGGCCATCGATTTCTGCAGCGCCTCGGGAAACTCCTTGTGGCGCAGGATGAAGTCGGCCATTTCCTCGCGCAGTTCGCCAGCCTGCGGGATGTTGGCCAGGCGGGCATCGGCCTGCTGGCGGTCGTTTTCCAGCTCGAGCAGGTTCTGGAAAACGGGATAGCCGCTGTCGGCGCGCGAAATGCGGAACGTGTCCATGAAGCCCAGCCGGTTGCGCCAGCAGGCAAAGGACTTGTCCAGCCGCGCGATATACTCCGCGACGATCCTGGCGACGATGCCGTGCCGGTAAAGCGGCGAGCGGTCGTCGCGCATGAACACTTCCAGCCCGCTCAGCGCCGCTGTGATGGCGGAGAAATAGCGTGCCGCCGCGTCGTTTTCAGGTGTCATGTGGCTGCCGTGGAAATGAAGTCAGCGGCGCCGCCTACGACTGCACGTAGTTTGCCGAATTGTGCTTCTTCATCACATCGTCGAAGCGGCGGGCGAAAGCATCGTCGGCGAGCTTCTTGCGGCGCTGGATGTCGGCGCTGGCGACCATGTTCTTCTCGTGCATCTCCAAGAGGTCGCCGATGTGCTTCTGCGAGGCGGCGCCGATGCCGGCCATCGTCTCCTCGGCGGTGTCATCGACCTGGCTGCCCAGCGTGTTGATCTTGTGGGCGACGTCCTGCTGGGCGGCGGTCTTCAGCGAATCCTCCAGCGCCTTGTACAGCACGATGCGCTGCTCGGTGTCGATGGTCAGCTTGTTGATCAGCGTCGACTGCGCGGCGATCTGGTTGTTGAGCGAATCGACGAAGGTCTGGAACATCGAGGTGTAGCGCTCCAACGTCTGGCTTTCGGCCAGCAGCTCCTGTTCCTTGGCCTGCTTTTCATTGTACTCGGTCGCCATTTTCGAGCGTTCGCCCTCAAGCTCGGTGCGCTCCTTTTGGGTCGTGGAGGCGGCGATCTTGTTCTCGATGTCGAGCAGCTGAGGGTTCAATTCCTCGATGCGCTTCTGCACCGCTTCAAGATTGGTCATCGTCACCTTGCGGCGCTCGATAACCTGGGACAGGCTGGTCTCCGAGGTCTTGTAGCGCTGGTCGAGGACCTGCTTCTGCGCCTTCAATATGCCGACGATGGTATCCGACTTCGCCAGCAGCTCCTGCAGATTGCCGGCAAGCGACATGTTGCGGACGCGGTCGGTCCGCATGCGCTGCTTGCGCTGCGCCGAAAAGACACCGACGAAGTTTTCCCAGCCGGTGTAGTTCTTCATGCTTTCGAATTCGGCGCCGAAGACATTGGTGGCGTCCTCCAGCCCGATGATCAGGTCGGCGATGTTGCCTTCCATGACTTTCTGTTGCTTGAGCACGTCCTCGATGCGGGCGTTCTCGATGTCGAAATTGGCGTCGCCGATCTTCTTGTCGGCCTGGGCGAGCGTGTCGAGCACGGTGCCGGACTGCTCGATCTTGGTGCGCATGTCCTGCACGACCTGCTTGGTCTTGGCAATTTCGGCATCGAAATTCTGCAATGTCGCCATTGGGGCCTCCCGCTTCGGCATCCGTTTCCGTGTCGTGGCGGCGAATATATGTGGGACTTCAAGGGATTGAAAGAAGGAAGACAAGGAGAAGCGTCGAAACAAAAGAATTGGTTGGATCCTTGAAAGGCAAGGCAAGCATGCGCATGGCGCCTAGTAACGCGCACCATCATCGAACAGCTTTGGCTGATATGCCTTAAGGTCTTGTTTTTGCGAACGGCCATGAAACAGCGCCGGCAAATATCTTGCAGCGGCGATGCCCGTTTCGCCGGCGCCGGTCAAGGCTTGAAGCGGTTTTCGGACGACATCCGGCTCTAGGCAGCCTTCCGGCTCAGCGGCTGACAAAACCGATGAAGTCGTCGGGCGCGGCGCGGCCCATCTCCTCTTCCCAATGCCGGCGGCAGAGCGAGACGTAGACATCCTTGCCGATCGCCACCTGATCGCCCTGTTTCGCCACCTTGCCTTCGGGACCCAGCCGCACGACCATCGTCGCCTTGCGCCCGCAACGGCAGATGGTGCGCACCTCGCGCAGGTCGTCGGCGATGGCGAGCAGCGCTCGCGAGCCGGAGAAGAGATTGCCCTGGAAATCGGTGCGCAGGCCGTAGCACATGACCGGAATATTCAGCCGGTCGGCGATGCGGGCGAGCTGCCAGACCTGCTCCTCCTCGAGGAACTGCGCCTCATCGACGAAGATGCAATGCACCGGGGCATGCCGGTGGTGCTCGGCGACCCTGGCATAGAGGTCGTCGCCGCCGCGGAACATCTCGGCCTCGGATTCGAGGCCGATGCGCGACGAGATCAATCCGGTGTCGCCCTTGCGGTAATGGCCGGCGACCAACAGCATCGTCGACATGCCGCGTTCGCGATAGTTGTAGGATGCCTGCAAAAGCATGGTCGTCTTGCCGGCGTTCATCGTCGCGTAGTGGAAATAAAGCTTGGCCATAGGTGCTTTTAAGCCGACTTGCCGCCGCGCGGGGAGAGGGCACCGGCTCCGTCCACCAAAAACTCCCTGCCGTTCAAAAACTCCATGTCGCTCAAAAGGGTGTCATGTCGCTTAATGACCAGCGCGCGCCGTTCATCGTGATGTTGAACCGCTTGAAACAACATCAAAATGGTGTTTGGCTGACGAAACAAGGCGGGCGCAAGAACCGTGACTTCGCTTTGCCTTAAGAATTGCAATGGGAGAAAGTTCATGTCGCGTATGAAATCTTTCGTCGCAGGCCTCGGCCTCGCGGCGCTTCTGTCCACGACCGCCGCTTATGCCGGCGATCCGGCGAGCTGCAAGGCGGTTCGGCTTTCCGATGTCGGCTGGACCGACATCCAGGCCACCACGGGGCTGGCCTCGGTGCTGCTCACCGCGCTCGGTTATGAGCCGCAGGTGATCCAGCTCTCGGTGCCGGTGACCATGGCTTCGCTGAAGAACAAGGACCTCGACGTCTTCCTCGGCAACTGGATGCCGTCGATGACCAACGACATCAAGGACTACACCGCCGACGGGTCGGTCGAGACGATCAGCACCAACTTGACCGGTGCAGGCTACGGCATCGTCGTGCCGACCTATGTCGCGGATGCCGGCGTCAAGACACTGACCGATCTCGGCAAGTTCAAGGACAAGTTCAACGGCAAGATCTACGGCATCGAGGCCGGCAATGACGGCAACCGCATCATCCTCGACATGATCAAGAACCCGAAGGACAACCTCGAAGGCTTCGAACTGGTCGAGTCGTCCGAAGCCGGCATGCTGACTCAGGCCGAGCAGTCGATGAAGAACAACGAGTGGATCGCCTTCCTCGGCTGGACGCCGCATCCGGTGATGGGCGCCATGAAGATCACCTATCTCGACGGCATGGGCGATAGCGGCTTCGGCGCCGCCACCGTCTATACCAATGTGCGCAAGGGCTACACCACCGAATGCCCGAACGCCGGCAAGTTCATCGCCAACCTGAAGTTCAATCTCGACATGGAAGGCGAGATGATGGACGCGATCCTGAAGGGCGGCGACGCCCAGACGGTGGCGACGGACTGGCTGAAGAAGCATCCTGACGCGGTCGCGCCCTGGATTGCCGGCGTCACCACTTTCGACGGCGGCGACGCGGCCGCTGCCGTCAAGACCGCGCTCGGAGGCTGAGCCGGCTTTGAATCCGGAACGATGATCCGGAAGAGGGCAGCCAGGTAGAAAAGGCTGCCCTTTTTCTTAAAGCGCATCGCGCTTTAAGTCTCTGTTTTACGCATGCCATTTTCCCAAAACCGCTGAACACTTTTGGGTGACATGCGTTAAGCTGCGAGAAGCTGACCGTGCGGCAAGCGCGGCAAAGCCGAGAGGGGAAAGATGGATCCGATTTCGAAATTCCTGACCGACTACAAAATCCCCATCGGGCCGTGGGGCAAGGCCTTCTTCGGCTTCCTGACCGACAATTTCGACACCATCTTCCGGGCGTTTTCAAACGGCCTGAACTTCATCCTCGACGGGGCGGTGGATCTGCTGCTGGTGGTCCCGCCCGTGCTTCTGGCGCTGGTCATCGCGATCATCGCCTGGCTGCTGCAGCGTTCGCGGCCGCTCGCCATCGGAGTCTTCCTCGGCCTGATCTTCATCATCAACCAGAACCTGTGGAAGCAGACGGTGCAGACGCTGGTGCTGGTGGTTGCGGCCGCCGCCATGGCCATGGCGATCGGCGTGCCGCTCGGCATCTGGGCCGCGCACAAGCCGAAGGTCTACCGGGTCATGCTGCCGGTGCTCGACCTGATGCAGACGCTGCCGACCTTTGTCTACCTGATCCCGGTGCTGACGCTGTTCGGCCTCGGCAACGCGCCCGGCCTGATCGTCACCATCATCTTCGTCATCCCGACAGCCGTGCGCCTCACGCATCTCGGCGTGGTTTCAGTGCCCAAGGCGATCGTCGAAGCGGGCGAGGCGTTCGGCGCCACCAAGCGCCAGCTTCTGTGGAAGGTGGAGTTGCCGTCGGCGCTGCCGACCATCATGGCGGGCCTGACGCAATCGATCATGCTGTCGCTGTCGATGGTGGTGTTCGCCGCCCTGATCGGCGCCGGCGGCCTCGGCACGGAGATCAACCGCGCGCTCGGCTCGCGCCGCATCGATCTCGGGCTTGAGGCGGGCCTCGCCATCGTCGTGCTCGCCATCGTGCTCGACCGCATGACCCGCATCGGCGTTGGAGGCAAGAAATGACCGTCGCGGTTGATTTCAAGAATGTGGACATCGTCTTCGGCGCCGATCAGGCAGGTTCGCTGGCGATGATCGACAAGGGCGCTACGCGCGCCGAGATCCTGGAAAAGACCGGTAACGTGCTGGGTTGTGCCGGCGCCAGCCTCACCGTGCATGAAGGCGAGATCTCGGTGCTGATGGGCCTGTCCGGCTCCGGCAAGTCGACGCTGCTGCGGGCCGTCAACCGGCTCAATGTGGTGTCGCGAGGCCAGGTGCTGGTCAAGGACGGCGACCGCACGGTCGATGTCGTCACCTGCGACGAGGCGACCTTGCGGCGGTTGCGCCAGAAGCAGGTGGCCATGGTGTTCCAGCAGTTCGGCCTGCTGCCATGGCGCACGGTCGAGGAAAATGTCGGCTTCGGCCTCGAGCTTGCCGGCGTGCCGGAGGCGGAACGCAAGGCGCGCGTGCAGAAGCAGCTGCAACTGGTCCATCTCGACCAATGGTCGAAGAAATATGCCCATGAGCTTTCGGGCGGCATGCAGCAGCGCGTCGGTCTTGCGCGCGCCTTCGCCACCGAAGCGCCGATCCTGTTGATGGACGAGCCGTTCTCGGCGCTGGACCCGCTGATCCGCACCAAGCTGCAGGATGAGTTGCTGCAACTGCAGGCCGAGCTGAAGAAGACCATCATCTTCGTCAGCCACGACCTCGAGGAGGCGCTGAAGATCGGCAGCCACATCACGATCATGGAGGGCGGCCGCATCGTCCAGACCGGTGCGCCGGAAGACATCGTGCTTAGGCCCGCCAACGACTATGTCCGCGACTTCATCGCCAATGTGAATCCGCTCTCGGTGCTGACGGCATGGAATGTGATGCGCGATCGCCGCGATCTCGAACAGGGCGAGGACGGCTGGGTGTGGCTCGACCGGCGCAAGACGACGCGCTTCAAGATCGACGACCACGGCCTGGTGGCCGCGGCCGAACGCGACGGCAAGCCGGCGGTGTGGGTCTCCTGCGCCGATGTCGAGGCCCAGCCGGAGGAGGGGGCCCAGGTGTTCTGGGCCAACCCCGGCACACCGCTGAAGACGGTGATGCTCGCCATGCACCGCTCGCAGACGGCGCCGGTGGCGCTGTTCGATGAAGGCTCGCGCTTCGTCGGCTCGATCGGCATCCGCGACGTGCTGAGCGCGGTGCTGCGGCGATAGGCTTCTTCGAAGGCGCCCGGGTCTCCGGTCTGGGCGCGCTGCCCGCGGCTTGTTTTCCGGTTCCTTCCAGCGCAGAATCTATCTGTTGTATGCCCATGCGCCGAGGGGGTGATGCCGACGTCGCGCACAGGGGTTCCAGGCGCGATAGCGCTGTCGATGTTCGCCGGGATCTCGCTCGCAAGCGGCGCGGCGTTTTCCCAAGGTTTTGTCATCGGCAATGGCGTCGTCGCCAGCCAGCAGACGATGGCCGCTGCCGGCGATACCGGCATCGTGCAGCCGAACGGGGCGATCGAGACATTCAGCGCCGGCATCGATGCCGTGCGGATGCTCAACTCGAACCAGCGGCTCACCAATGACGGGTTGATTGCAACCTTGGGCGGCGCCGCCGCCAATGTGCATTCGCAAGGCAGCAGCGCGACCATCCTCAACAACGGAGCCATCCTGGCGATAGGCGATGCCTCCATCGGCATCTTGTCGGAGGGCGGCAATGCGCACATCGTGAACAACGGCTCGATCGAAGCGCTTGGGGTCGCCACATACGGCATCATCAGCGACGCCCCGGGCGGGCGGGTGGACAACCGTGGCTTTATCGGCGTTTCAGGCACGGCCGCCGCAGGCATAATCGGCGATGGGGCGGACCTGGAGATAGACAACAGCGGCTCGATCGAGGCCCATGGGACCGCCGCCGCCGGGATCATCTGGCAGAGCAACGGTCTTCAACTGCAAAATTCCGGGTCGATCGTTGTGTCAGGGCTGGCTTCCGTCGGCATCGGCGCCAGCGGCAATGACATCGCAATTGCCAACAGCGGCACGGTCGATGTCTTCGGGACAGCCTCGACAGGCATAGGCACCCTGTTCGGCAACGCCACGATCGTCAATTCGGGTTCGGTCATCGTGAGGGGCGTGAGCGGTGTTGCCATCGCCGCCCAGGGCAGCAACTCTGTCGTCACCAATTCCGGCCGAGTCTTCAGCGACCAGAGCGTGGCGATCTACTTCGGCGCGCCCGACGCGGTGCTGAATCTTTTGGGCGGGACGGCCATTCAGGGGCCGATCGTCTTTTCCGGTGCCGGCAACACCGTCACCTTCGGCCCCGCACTGAATGCCGTCATAAGTTTTTCAGGAAGCGGCCTGCCGCAAACCGTGCTGACCGGCGGCAGGCCGTTCGTGACGAGCGGCGCCAGCGTGGCGGTGGTGGACATCACCGGGTTTGCCAGCAGCGGGCCGTTGGTCGAGGACCTTGTCGACGGCATAGCCGGTGTTGCCGAGGCGCGCATGTCCGCTCCAAGCGACGATTTGCCTGCGCCGCATACAGGTCCAGACGCCTGGATATCGACATTCGGCGGGCTACGCTCCCAGGGCGGTTCCGGCGCATCGGCCGGATTCAGCGAGGCGCTTGGCGGCATGGTCGCCGGCGCCGAAACGCGCTCGGGCGACGGGTTCCTCGGTGGCTTGTTCATCGGAGGCGCCGCCGGATCGACCGAGGTCGACGACGACGCGCAGGAGATCGTCCATCGCAGCGTGTTCGCGGGCGGCTATCTCGGCTATGACGGAGGGGTCAATTTTGCCGAAGCGGCATTCGTCGCCGGCGTGCTCCAGGAGCGCAGCCGCCGCCGTGTCGCGAACAATCTGGTGCTCGACGGCATCGAGACGGCGCGGGCGGATTTCAACGGCGTCTTCCTCAGCCCGTCGGTTACGCTCGGCACGCGGCTGCCGGTTTCGTCCGGTACGCTGATACCCAGCGTGCGGCTGCGTTACGCCGGGCTGTTCTTCGACGATTACACCGAGACCGGTTCGAACGGCGATCTCGCGGTCGCGCGGCGCAACGTCAACGTCTTCGAGGCGCGTGGCCAGCTCGCGCTGGCATTGGCGCCCGTCAGCATGCCAAGCCAGACCTGGCAAACCACGCTTCGAGCCGGAATCGACGCGATCGCGCAAAGCAGCGATGACGTTTCGGCGACATTGCTCGGCAAGGACATCTCTTTTCCCGCCGGCGGCAAAAGATTTGTGTTGCGCGGCTTTGCCGGCGCGGACGTCGCCGCGGAGGTGAGCGCCGGCATGACGCTCAATGCCGGCTTCGAGGCGGGTTACGGGACCGACAATGCCTTCACCGTCCGCGGCCAGGCCCGTCTCAGCAAGGCTTTTTGAGGGAGCGGATCGACCAGCCCGGACCGCATTTAAAGGCTGGCATCCCGCCGCCGCAGGGAAGGTCGCCTACCGGCATATATTTTTTTCGAAATCCATTCCGATTCCAGAAGCCCGTGCAGTAGAATATTGCTATGACCGCGCGGGCGATGCCCGGCGGTGTAAATGCAGCGGGGTATGCGACGATGATCTTCCGTCAGCTCTTCGATTCCGTCTCGGGTACCTACTCCTATCTGCTTGCCAGCCGGCGCGGCGGCGAGGCGCTGATCATCGATCCCGTGCTCGAGAAGGTCGAGCGCTATCTGCAACTGGTCAATGAGCTGGACCTGAGGCTGGTCAAGGCGGTCGACACGCATCTTCATGCCGACCACATCACCGGCCTCGGCGCGCTGCGCGACAAGACGCATTGCGTGACCGTGATGGGCGAGCAGACCAAGGCCGACGTGGTGTCGATGCGGCTTGCCGACGGCGACAAGCTCGGCATCGAGGGACTGGCGCTCGACGTCATCTACACGCCCGGCCACACCGACGATTCCTACAGCTTCATCCTGCCGGACCGGGTCTTCACCGGCGACACGCTGCTTATCCGCGGCACCGGCCGCACCGACTTCCAGAACGGCGATCCGCGCCAGCAATATGAATCGATCTTCGGCCGCCTGCTCAAACTGCCCGACGAGACGATGATCTTCCCGGCACATGACTACAAGGGCGAGACCGTGTCGACGATCGGCGAGGAAAAGGCCTTCAATCCGCGCCTGCAGGTCAAGTCGGTCGACGAGTATGTGAACATCATGAACAATCTCAATCTGTCCAACCCGAAAATGATGGATGTGGCCGTGCCGGCCAACATGCGGGTCGGGCTGCACCAGGACGATATCGCCAGCCGCGGCTGGGCGGTGAGCGCGGAGCAGGCGCAGGCGATGATCGGGCGGCCCGACGTGGCGCTGATCGACCTGCGCGAGCAGACAGAACGCGAGCGGCACGGCGTCATTCCCGGCGCGATCCATCTGCCCTATGCGCGGCTGCAGGAAAACATCGCCGCCGGTGGCATGCTGCATGAACTGGCGAAGTCTACCAGCAAGCAGATCCTGTTCTATTGCGCCTTTGGCGAGCGCTCGGCGATGGCGGTGCAGGCAGCGCAGGATGTCGGTATTGCCAGTGCCCGCCACATCCAGGGCGGCATCGACGCCTGGCGCAAGGCCAGCGGGCCGCTGTCACATTAAAGCGCGTCGCGTCGAAACGGATTCACGCGACGCGCTTTAGGTCGTTGCTTGATGCATGTCGTTGTCGCAAAACCGAGGTCACTTTCGCGCGACATGCATTAGGCCCGATTGGATTCAATTCAGCCCGATCAGCTTCGCGCCATTCCGGAAGAGAGCCTCACCATCCCGGTCGAAACGGAATGTCGCGATGAAGTCGTCGGCGCGATAATTCGGAAAGGTGTTGCGGATCATGGCGCCGTAATTCCGCGCCTCGTCCCGCCGGCCGGCCAGCGCCAGGCAATGAGCGGCGATCGCCAGGATGATGACATGAGCGTTTGGCCTCGCGGCCGCCTTCAGCGCCCATTCCGCGGCCTCGTTGTGTTCGCCGAGCCGCGCATGCGCCATGGCGCGGGCGCCCATCATGCCGAACAGCAGCGGATCGAAGGGGCTGAGATGACGCGAATGATCGGACGAACCGATCGCCGATTGCGGGTCGCCCGACTGCGAATGGACGAAGGACAGCGCATAGTGGCCGAGCGCGAAATTGGGACTGAGGTCGACGGCGCTCGCCAGCTCGAGCAATGAACCGTCCTGCTCGCCGCGCAGCCACAGCGCCCGCCCCATGGCCCAATGGGCGGAAGGGTTGCGGTCGTCGACCAAAAGGCTCCGGCCGGCGCTTTCGAAGGCAAGCGCGGTCTCGCGATCGCGCTCGCCCCAGCGCTGGAAGGCATTCTGCCAATGGGTGAAGGACATGCCGGCATAGGCGCGCGCGAAAGTGGGATCGAGCTTCAACGCCTCGCCGAAGAAATGCTGCGCCAGCTCGTTTTCCTGGCGGGTGAAGCGATACATGTGCCAGAGGCCACGATGATAGGCCTCCCAGGCATTGAGCGAGTTTGGCGCTTTCAGCAATGCGCGGTTGCGCTCCACCGTCGCGATCTCGGCGGCGATCGAGGAGACGATGCTGTTGCCGATATCCTCGATAACGATGAAGATGTCGTCGGGATTGTGCTCGAAGGTCTCGGCCCAGACGATTCTCGCCGTGCGCACCTCGACAAGCTCAATGGAAACGACGATACGGCCCGGCAGGCTGCGCACCGAGCCCGTCGTGACATAGTCGACATTCAGCCTGCGTCCGGCATCTTCCGGCGCGATATTCTTCTCGGCGAGCGCGAAGACCGAGCCGCGGGCGATGACGAAGAAATCGCGAAGCTTGGCAAGCCGCGTGATGATGTCATGCGTGAGGCCGTCGGCGAGCCCGCCGCGGAAGTCGCCAGCGCCGGCGCTCTCCGCAAACGGCATCACCGCGAGCGACGCCCGGCGTGTCGCAACAGGCTCGGATTCGATAGCGGCGACGGGCGGCTCCGAGACCGGGAAAGCCGGCCCGGATCGGGCGCATGGCATTGCGCCGGCGTTCCGGGCTCTTATCTCCTGCCACGCCTCGCGCAATGGCGTGAAATCCAGCTCTTCCGAGTGGAACAGCTCCGCCGCCGTGGCAAGATGGTCCTCGCCGGCGCCGATCTGTCCGCGCCGGGCCAGATTTTCCAGCAGCGCCACATGCGCACGGCCATCGAAGGGCGCGAGCTCCAGCCATTTGTCGATATAGGCGCCGGCCTCGTCGGCTCCGGGCGGGACAAGACCGATGATGTGCTCCAGGACGGCGACATGGCACGCGCTGAAACGGCGGCGCTGCGCCGTCAGCCAACTGCCAAAATGCGGGCTGCGATCGAGCTCAAGACCGTCGAGAAAGTCGCCGGCGAAATGTTGCGAAAGCGCCTCTAACCGCATGAGATCGAGCGTCTCGACACCTTCGGCCACCGCCGCGGCGGCATCCAGCGCGTCCACGTGGACATCGTCGAGGCGAAGCGACACCGTATCGCCATGGGTTTCGACCCGGCGCCGATCCGGGTCGTCAAGCGCGGCGCGCAGCTTGCTCAGGCACCAGCGCAGCTCGCCGCGCGGATCGTTGGGCACGTCCCAGAAAAGTTCGCAAAGGCGGCTGCGGCTGACAGGGTGGGGCGCCAGCGCCAGATAGGCAAGCAGCGCGCGCAGCTTGCGCGACGAGGGCAAGGTAACGGGCACTCCATCGCGGGCAATCGTCAGTTGCCCGAGAAGCCTTACGGACAGGCCAACGGGGCCATTCAGGCTCGATCGGGTGGATTCCACGTATGTTTCCACGCTTTCTCCAACGCTGGCCAGTTGGTCCATAGTCTATCACCAAAGATGACAGGAGGCAGCCGGCAGCCCATTCCGTGCCGGAACGCCGCCGTTGCCGCTTTTGCGGCAGATCAAGCAACCTATCGCGGCCAGGTGTCGAAACCGCGCCGCCAAAGCTGCCGGTTTGTAACCGGCACGTGAGGACATCGAGGAGAAAGCCATGTTGCATCAATTGAAAATCAGAACCACGTCCGGGCGCGGCCGTCTGTTCGACAGCATTCTCGATACGGTCGGCGACACACCGGTCATCCGCATCAACAATCTCGGTCCGGGTCACGCGACGATCTATGTGAAGGCCGAGTTCTTCAATCCGGCGGCCTCGGTGAAGGACCGGCTGGCGCTCAACATCATCGAGGAAGGCGAGCGCAGCGGCAAGCTCAAGCCCGGCCAGACCGTGATCGAAGCGACGAGCGGCAACACCGGCATCGGCCTTGCCATGGTCTGCGCGCAGAAAGGCTATCCGCTGGTGGTGACGATGGCCGACAGCTTCTCCATCGAGCGCCGCAAGCTGATGCGCATGCTTGGCGCCAAGGTGGTGCTGACGCCGCGCGCCCAGAAGGGTTTCGGCATGTACAAGAAAGCGGTCGAGCTCGCCGAAGCCAATGGCTGGTTCCTGGCGCGCCAGTTCGAGACCGAGGCCAATGCCGCCATCCACGAAGCGACGACGGCGCGCGAGATCATCAATGATTTCGCCGGGTCGCGCCTCGACTATCTGGTCACCGGCTACGGCACCGGTGGCACGGTTGCCGGCGTCGGCCGTGTGCTGCGCCGAGAGCGGCCGGAGGTCAAGATCGTGCTGACCGAACCGGCGAACGCGCAGCTGATCGGCAGCGGCAAGCGCCAAGAGCGCGGCGCCGGCGGCGCGCCGGCCGCCAGCCATCCGGCCTTCGAACCGCATCCGATCCAGGGCTGGACGCCGGACTTCATCCCCAACGTGCTGCAGGAGGCGATCGACCAGCGCTACTATGACGAGGTGGTGCCGATCTCCGGTCCCGAAGGCATCAAATGGGCGAAGGCGCTGGCGCAGCAGGAAGGCATTTTCACCGGCATCTCCGGAGGCGCCACGTTTGCGGTGGCGCGGCAGATCGCGGGCACCGCGCCGGCCGGGTCGGTGATCTTGTGCATGCTGCCCGACACAGGCGAGCGTTACATGTCGACGCCGCTTTTCGACGGCATCGAGGCCGACATGGACGCCGAGGAAACGGCGATGTCGCGCTCGACGCCGAGCTGTCAATTCGAAGCCTGACAACGCCGACCGCGACGCCGCCCCGCATGGCGGCGTCATTCTTTTACGCGCGGGTCGACCCGCGCCGGCGGGAGAGGCGAGATGGATACATTTCAGGAAGCGACGAACGCGGAAGAAACGCTCGATCCACCGGATTGGGCCGAGGTGGGATCGCTGTCGCACCGGATCCTCGACGATGCCATCGCCTATCTCAAGGATGTCCGTGACCGACCGGTCTGGCGCGGGATGCCGGCCGAGGTGCGGGCATTCTTCGGCGCACCCTTGCCGCGCTCGCCGGCGCCGGCGGCCGACGTCTATGACGACGTCGCCCGCAATTTGATGCCTTACCCGATGGGTAACGTCCATCCGCGTTTCTGGTCCTGGTACATGGGGTCCAGCAACTTCACCGGCGCGCTCGGCGACTTCCTGGCGGCGATCCAGGGTTCCAATCTCGGCGGCGGCAACCATGCCGCCGGACTGATGGACAGCCAGGTCGTCGACTGGATGAAGGAGATGGTCGGCTTCCCGACCTCTGCCAGCGGCACGCTGGTCAGCGGCGGCTCGATGGCCAACATCATAGGCCTGATTGTGGCCCGCAACGTCAAGGCAGGCGTCGACGTGCGCGAACGTGGCGTCGGCGCCATCCCCAGGCCGCTGCGCTATTACGCCTCGGATCAGGTGCATTCCTGTCATCGCAAGGCCATGGAGGCGCTGGGCCTCGGCAATCGCGCGTTGCGGCGGATCCCGACCGACGCAGGGTTGCGCATCGATATCGCCGCGCTCAAGGCGGCAATCGCGGAGGACCGCGCGGCGGGATTCAAGCCGGCCTGCGTGATCGGCACCGCCGGCACCGTCAACACCGGCGCCGTCGACGACCTTCAGGCGCTGGCGAGCGTGGCGGGCGAAGAGGACCTCTGGTTCCATGTCGACGGGTGCATCGGCGCGCTGATCGCGGTCGCGCCCGAGAGCCGATCGCTGGTCGCAGGCATCGAGCGGGCGGATTCCATCGCGCTCGATCCGCACAAATGGCTGCACGCGCCGTTCGAAGCCGGCTGCGCGCTGGTGCGGGACGCATCCGCGCACCGCAACACATTTGCCGTCACGCCGGAATATCTGGAATCGACGCCGCGCGGCCTCGCGTCCGGAGAGTGGCTGCACGATTACGGCTTGCAGACATCGCGCGGCTTTCGGGCGCTCAAAATCTGGATGGCGCTGAAGGAGCATGGCGTCGAAAAGTTCGGCAGGCTGATCGACCAGAATATCGCCCAAGCCCGCTACCTCACCGGGTTGATCGAGGCGGAGCCGGCGCTGGAGCTGATGGCGCCGACCACCATCAACATCGTCAGCTTCCGCCACCGGCTGGCCGGAGCGTCCGAAGAGCGGCTCAAGGCTTTCAACACCGAGATCATGCTGAGACTCCAGGAGGAGGGCATCGCGGCCCTGTCCGATACCACCGTGCACGGCCGGCACTGCCTGAGGGTGGCGATCGCCAATCACCGCACGCGCCGCCACGATCTCGACCTGGTGGTCGGCGAGATGCTCCGGCTGGGACGGGAAATCGAGGCCGCGACACCGGCCTGAGACTCGCTCGGGAACCTGTCTCAGCTTACCGTCAGCGGCGCGCCGGGCAGATAAAGCGCGATCGGTCGGATCTCGTAGACGGCGCTTGGGTTGACGCGTTTGAGATCGCGCGCGGCGGCGATCGCCTCGTCAAGGCTCGCGCAGTTAAGCACATAGAGGCCCAGTAACTGCTCCTTGGTCTCGGCGAACGGGCCATCGATCACCATGGCGTCGGCCGGGCCGCGCAAAGTTACCGCCTGTGCCGTCGGGCCAAGCCTTGCCGCAGGCCCAAGCTTGCCGTCGCGAGTCAGCCTGTCGTTGACCTCCAGCAGGTCCTTCATCAGCGCCGCGTCCTCGTCGGGCGTCCAGGACTGCACAGTGTCTTCCACGTGATAGGCGAGGACGGCGTAGAACATGGGCGTGTCTTCCCTCGTGATCAGGCCGACCACACTATCACAAGGATGGTTCGACTGATCCAGAGGCGCGGACGGCGGACCGACGCCGCTCCTGACTCAAGCTGCCACCGGCAGCCGCAGCTCCGTCAGCAGGCCGCCGCCGGGGTAGTTGGAAAGATCGACCTCGCCGCCGGCGCCGCGGGCGATGTTGCGGGCGATGGTGAGGCCGAGGCCGAGACCGCCGGTGGTGCGGTTGCGCGATTCCTCCAGCCGCACGAAGGAGCCGAACACCGCGTCCAGCTTCTCCTGCGGGATGCCCGGGCCTTCGTCGCGGATCGAGAGCGTGATCGTGTCGCCCGATCGCCGCACGCCGAGATGCGCCTTCTTGCCGTAGGTCACCGCGTTCTGGATGAGATTGGTGATGCAGCGCCGCAGCGCCACCGGCCGCGCGATGCAGATCAGGCCGCGCGACGGGACCACGTCTTCGTCGAAGGATGCGCCGTCGAAGGAGTCCGCGACCGATTCCACCAGCGACCAGAAATCGATCCGCTCGGCCTTTTCCTCGGTCACCTCGAATTTGGCGAAGTCGATGACCGAGCTCGCGATGCTTTCGATGTCGGCAAGGTCATGCGCCAGCGCCTCGCGCGTGGGGGATCTACGCAACAGTTCGAGGCGCAGGCGCATCCGGGTCAGCGGCGTGCGCAGATCATGCGCCAGCGCCGCCGCGAGGTGCTCGCGGTCTTCGACATAATCGCGCAGCCGCATCTGCATGGCGTTGATCGCCTTTGCGGCGGCGCGGATCTCGCGGCTGCCGCTTTCGGCGATCGGCGGGCTTTTCAGGTCGTTGCCGATGCGGGTCACCGCCGTTTCCATCATCCGGTAGGGCGCGGTCAGCCGGCGCAGCGACCATATCGACATGACCACGATCAAACCGGCGATCAGCGAATAGAGCGGCAGGCTGTCGAGGCTGAGAATCGGTCCCGCCGGCGTGATCGGCTCAGTGAAATTCAGCCACTGGCCGTCGGAAAAGCGCAGCGAGGCGGTCAGTTTGTCGCTCTGCGCGAAATCCGCGGCCAGGACCAGGAGGTCGCGCTCGACCTGGCCGACATCCTTGTTCACCGCCTGGCCATCGGGAACATCCGCCTCCTGGGTGGCCGGATCGCGCCGCACGCGCGCATCGGTGATGCCGAACTTCGACAGGCGGCCGACCAGGATGTCCTCCAACTCGGCAAGTTGATCGTCGCCGGCGATCGAAGAGGTGACGGCGGGCGTGTCCGAAACTGTCAGCGCATAGGTCGAGTTGAACAGGCCGGACGCGGTTGCCTTGCGCTCTTCGGGCGTGGCGTCATGCATCAGCTGCACCAGCGAATAGGCGCGGTCGTTCAGCCGGTAGAGATCGACGACGCCGTTGGCGGCGGCTCGGTCGCGCGCCACGATGTAGAGCGTCGTCACCTGGCTGAGCATGAGGCCGGCAATGACGATGAGCAGCACCCAGACTGGCAGGGTCTGCGGCAGGAAGCGTCTCATTCGGACGTCGTCTCGGGCAGGAACTGATAGCCGCCGCTGCGCACGGTCAGGATCAGTTTCGGCGTCTTCGGATCGTCTTCCATCTTGCGGCGCAGGCGGCTCACCAGAATGTCGACGCTGCGGTCGAAGCTGTAGCCGGTGTCGCCGCCGGAGAGCTCGATCAGCTGCTCGCGGGTAAGCACGCGCTGCGCGCTCTTGACGAAGGTCTGCAGCAGGTTGAACTCCGCCATCGTCAGTTCCACCCGGACGTCGTCCGGCGCCGTCAGTCGGCGCCTCGCGCAATCCATGGTCCAGCCGGCAAAGCGGTAAATCTGCTTGGCCGTGGGGCGACGCGGCTCGGCGCTGCCGTTGCGTCTCAGCACGGCGCGGATGCGGGCCAAAAGCTCGCGCGGGTCGAAGGGCTTTGGCACGTAGTCGTCGGCGCCCATTTCAAGGCCCACAACGCGGTCGGTCGTTTCGGTGACCGCGGTCAGCATGATGATCGGCGTGGTGTAGTTGGCGCGGATCTCGCGGCAAAGCTCAAGCCCGCTTTTGCCGGGCAGCATCACGTCGAGAACGATCAGGTCTACCGGCGTGCGGCGCAGGACCGCTTCCATTTCGATGCCGTCGGCAGCCACCGTCGTGTGCAGCCCGCGCTTCTGGAAGAACTCCTGCAGCAGGTCGCGTATGCCCTTGTCGTCGTCGACGATCAGTATGTGTGCGTCCGATTTCACTCGAAACCTATGATTCTGTTGGCCGTGCATCCTTCGCCGGTCTCTCACACGATAGAATTCGGGCCACATCTTGGCCAGTGGCCTCGATCGTCGCGCCGGCCGGATTCCCCAGAAACAATCCAGAAACAAAATTCTACAGTCGGGAAAAACTGGTGAAAAATTTCAAGAGCATAACCGGTGCCGTGGCGGTCAGGTCATCGGCTGCGACGCAAGTTTCCGGAGTAACGGACAAGACCAATGCAGAGGTTCTGGATCAGCGTGACGGGTGCTTTGCTCAGCATATCGCTCATCACAGCAGCGGCCGGCGCCTCCACCGCTAAGGTCGCGCCGCTCACCCGGACCGAGCGTTGCACCAATCTGAGCCGTCAGGTTGACGAAGCCCTCGAAACCCATGCCGCGGCAACGCAGGTCACCGCGGCGAAAGCACTGCAAAGAAAGGGAAACCGGTTCTGCGCCAACAAGAAACAGGCGCAGGGAATCCGGATGCTCGCAAACGCTTTGAAGCTGCTTGGAGTGACACCGATCGATCCTGCTCAGTGACGCTCATCCAGACCTGCAAGAAAAAGGAAATGAAGCCATGAAGAAGTCCATCCTCTCCGCCCTCGGCCTCGGTGTTGCTCTCGCTTTCGCGATGCCGGCTCTCGGTAACGCCGCCGCCACGACGACCGCCGCCCCGGCTGCCTCGACCGCGACCACCACGGCTGCTCCGGCCGACAGCACCGCTGCGAAGCCGATGAAGAAAGTCGCTGCCAAGAAGGCCTGCAAGGTGACCAAGACGCACAAGTGCCCGGTCAAGAAGGCCAAGAAGGCTCCGGCGAAGAAGTCCTAATCCAGGCTTTCAGTCCTGATCCTTCAAAACCGCTCCGGCCGGTTCCGGCTGGAGCGGTCTTCCGGCGACCGAAGCCTGGCATCGGCAGATTTCGCCGCGCCGCTCCCGATCCTTAACCCGATCGCAATGCCGGTGCTGTAGGACAATCCGCATGAGGAAGCGGTTTTCGTCCCTGATGCGCTCGCTGACGCTCGGCGGCCTGATCGCCACCGGGGCGGCACGATCGTTGATCATCTTTACCGCAAGCCCCGTGCCGGATCCCGCCAGCGGCAGGACCGAACCCGAGCTTTTCGCTCCACTGATCTCCTCGAGCTTCGACTACATCACCCCGGCACAGTCCTGGATGCTGCTCGTGCTGACCGGCATAACGCTGATCGGCCTGGCCGGCTGGATATTCTTTGCCTTCATGGAGCGCGGCTCGGGCATGGATGGCGACGTCGGTTCAGGCAGATCGGGCACCCCGTTGCGCCGTCCGGTCGGACGCCAGGACCGTTGACCCATCGGCGGCGCTTCCCCACATAATATCGAACGTCCAATCCGTCGCTATCCACGCGGAGGGTTGGACGGGTGTTTTTCAGCGTGACAAAATGAGAGCGAGAACTCAGTTCCTCGCCGCCGGATCCGATGCCAGAAACCGTCATCAAGCCCCGCGTCAAGCCGCAGCCGAAGACCGAGCGGCCGAAACTCTACAAGGTCATCCTCGTCAATGACGATTTCACGCCGCGCGAGTTCGTGGTGACGGTGCTCAAGGGCGAGTTCAAACTCAGCGAAGACCAGGCGCACCGCGTCATGATCACCGCGCATACGCGCGGTGTCTGCGTCGTCGCGGTGTTCACCAAGGATATCGCCGAGACCAAGGCGACGCGGGCGACCGACGCCGGCAAGGCCAAGGGCTATCCGCTGCTGTTCACCACCGAGCCCGAAGAGTAGGGCGGAGGAGTTTTCCCTTCTCCCACAAGAAGGGGAGAAGGAAGAAAGTGGTGTCACCGCCCTTCGCGATACCACATCGAGCCGATGGCGAGCAGCAGCAGGCCGAGGCCGAGGAAGCCGCCGAACAGAGGCACGCGCGATACGGCCTTGAGCGTGCTGTCGTCGGTGGTGCGCAGGCCGATCCAGTCGTCGCCCGAAGCGGCCGCGGAAGAGCGGACAGGGATGATCGACGGCAGCGTCACGCCGCCGGCGAGATTGCCGAGCGTCGACGACGGAGCCAGCCGCCGCACGCTGCCGCCGGTCGCCTCGGCAGGCGCCTTCAGCCTGTCCTCGGTCGAGATCACGTCGGAAAATTCCGGCGCGTTGATCGGGCCGACATGGGCAAGCGCGGTAAGGTCGCCATTGCCGATCTGGTAGAGGCCGATCTCGCCGGTCTGCAGACTGCCGGTGAAGATGCCGGGCTCGGCTTTCTCGAGCTTGACCGTCATCGCCTTGCCGGACGGCGTGATGACCTGGGCGGGACCCGGGTCGTCGCTCATCGTCTGGCGGCGGATTTCAAGCATCATGCCGCGGCCGTCGGCGGTCAGCCGCTCCTCTTCCAGTTCCGGCTCCTTCATCAGCCAGTGGGCGATGCGGCGATAAAGCTGGACATGCGGTCCACCGCCCTCGAAGCCGCGCGCCCACAGCCAGCCCTGGTCGGAGAGCAGCATGCCGACACGGCCTTCGCCCTTGCGGTCGAGCAGGAGCAGGGGCCGATCGTCAGCGCCTTTCATCACCACTTCGCCTTCCGGATTCTTGACGCCGATGGTGCGGAACCAGCGGCTCCAATGCGGCGGCTCGCTCGCCGAGCCGTCGAGCCCGCGCGTCACCGGATGGCGCTGGCCGAGATCGGTCAGGCGCGGATAGAAGGCCTTGTCCACCACCTCGCCGGTCGGCATGGCTGGCAGCGCGGCGTTCAGCGGCGTGCGGGCAATGGAGTTTTCGCCGGCATATTCGGGGCCGGCGGCAATCAGCAGCGCGCCGCCCTTTTCGACATATTCGGAGATGTAATCGTAATACAGGATCGGCAGCACGTCGCGGTGCTGGTAGCGGTCGAAGATGATCAGGTCGAAATCCTTGATCTTCTCGACGAACAGCTCGCGGGTCGGGAAGGCGATCAGCGACAGCTCGTTGATCGGCGTGCCGTCCTGCTTTTCCGGCGGGCGCAGAATGGTGAAGTGGACGAGATCCACCGATGCGTCCGACTTCAAAAGGTTGCGCCAGGTGCGCTCGCCGGCATGCGGCTCGCCGGAAACCAAGAGCACGCGCAGGTTCTCGCGGATGCCGTCGACCAAAGCGATCGCCCGGTTGTTGGCGTCGGTCAGTTCGCCGGGCTCCCGGTCGATGCCGAGCTGGACGATGTTGCGACCGGCATTGGGTATGGTGACCGAGAGCTTCATCGGCTGGCCGACGGTCGCGTGCTCGACCGAGACCTGCTCGCCATTGACCGAGACGCGCACGTCCACCGGAGCGCCATCGCCTTCCGTCGAAATGACCCGGTAGGTCATGTCGAGCGGCTTGCCGACGAGGCCGAAGCGCGGCGCGTTCTCGAAGCGGATGCGGCGGTCCTTCTCGTGCTCGTTGCCGGTGATCAGCGCATGCAGCGGCGCGTTGAACTCCGGTGCGCCGGCCGGCGCATCATGCACCTCGCCATCGGTGATCATGATCGCGCCGCCGATGCGCGACGGCGGCACGTCGCGGAAAGTGCCCTCCAGCGCGCTGAACAGCCTGGTTTCGGTGCGCTCGTCAGCGGCTTCGGACTTGCCGGCCTCGACGACACGGACATCGAACTGCTTGAAGCGGGCAAGACGCTGCTGCAACCCGGCCAGCGCCTCGTCGGTCTGCTTGGCGCGGTCGCCAATGTCCTGGCTCTGGCTGCGATCGACGATGAGAGCGACGACGCTCTTCAGCGCCTCGCGTTCCTCGGCGAGGAACACCGGGTTGAGCAATGCCGCGGCAAGCGCGAGCAACGCGATGAAGCGCAGCGCCGAGCCGCGTTGGCGGAACCACAGGCCGACCAGCGCCAGCAGCAACAACGGCACGAAGAGAAGGCCAAACAGCGGCCAGGAAACCAGCGGTTCGAAGGAGATCGACCAGTTCATGACCTACTGCCCCAGCCGTTCGAGCAGCACGGGCACATGCACCTGATCAGATTTGTAATTGCCGGTCAGCATGTACATCATGATGTTGACGCCGGCGCGCAGCGCATAGACGCGCTGCATCGGATCCGGCGGCACGGTCGGCAGCATCGGGTCGCCGTTCTCGTCGATGGCCCAGGCGCCAGCGAAATCATTGGCGGTGATCATGATCGGCGAGACGCCGTCGCCGGTCCGCACCGGGCGGTTCTCGGTGTTGCTGGCCTCGAGCGAGGCCTCGACCCAGAGCGGGCTGCCATTGAAGCGGCCGGGGAACTCCGGAAGGATGAAGAAGGATTTGGTCAGCACGTGGTCCGACGGCACCGGCTCCAGCGGCGGCACGTTGAGATTGCCGAGGATGTCGCGCAGCCGCTCGGTCGCCGGGCTTGCCGAGCCGGCGCCGATGCCATTCGAGAACTGGTCGCGCGTATCGAACAGAACCGTACCGCCCTGCTGCATATAGGCGTCGATGCGAGCGATCGCCGCCTGGCTGGGCATAGGCGCCGACGCGTCGATGGGCCAATAGATCAGCGGAAAGAAGGACAGCTCGTCCTTGGCGATGTCGACGCCCGCCGGCGGACCGGGCTCAAGCGCGGTCTTCTCGATGAGGAAGCGCGTGAGGCCTTCGAGGCCGGCGCGGCTGATCGAATCGACGCCGGGCTCGCCGGTGATCACATAGGCGATGCGGGTTTTCGAAATGTCGTCGATCGCCTGGGCGTCGCCAGGTTTCGAATCGTCGGCGCGGGCAACGTCGGCGTGGCCGAAGAGCCCACCGAGCACGACCAGAACGGCCGCGGCGGTTGCTACAGCTTTAGCGCGGCGCGGCCGGCGCGCCAGCAGCCCGCCCATCCAGAACACCGCCAAGGTGTCGAGCACCATCAACAGGAGCGCGATGGCGACGAGCGGCCCTTTGAGGTTTTCCGATTCGTCGAAGGCATAGGGGACGGTTGTCACCGGCAGCGAAACCTGCGGGCGCGCCAGGGGCGCGAATGTGCTCGAAGCGTTGAGCAAATTATGCGCGAACACACCGGTCTCCGAGCCGTAAAGGCCTGGCGGGTTTTCCAGCGTCACCGGCAGCGGACCGGCGCCGGGCACCAGCGGCCGCGCATCGGGCGAGGGCGGCGTCAGCGTGCCGTCGGCGCCGATCATACGGTAGGGCGCGAGCGACGCCGCGGCGGCTTCGGCATTGGCGATCGCGGCGCCCTGGTTGCGCGACAATTGCACGACGCGCCGCAGCATCTCGACGAAGCTGCCGGAGATCGGCAGGTTCGACCAGGTCGCCTCGGGCGTGACATGGAAGAGCACCAGGGTGCCTTTGTCCTTCTTCATGCCCGTCACCAGCGGCGTGCCGTCGGCAAGCGTGGCCCAGGTGCGCTCGACGATGTCGGGCGTCGGTTCGGCCAGAACCTGCCGGCTGACCGTCACCTCAGAGGGCGGTGAAAGATCGGCAAAGGGGCCGTTCTTCGGGAATTCGGTCACCGCCTGCGGCGTCGTCCACGACAGCGCGCCGCCCAGCGCGCGCTCGCCGCTGCGCAGCCGGACCGGCAAAAGGTCGTCGTCATTGCCGGCCGCGGCGAGGCGCGGGCCGGCAAAGCGCATCAGCGTGCCGCCCTTGTCGACCCAGTCGACCAGCCGCTGCTTGACCTGTTCCGGGATGGTGCCGACATCGGCCATGATGATCATCGCCGGCTTCTGGTCGAGAAGCTGCGGAATGGCGTCGGCGAGATCGGCGCTCGACGGCTCGACCAGATCGGCAAAGGGCTGCAGGGCGCGGCGGATATAGTAGAGCGGCGACAGAAGCGGCTGCGCCTGGTCGGCCTCGGCCTGCGACAGAAGACCGACGCGCCGGCGTTTCGAACTCTCGTCGAGCACGCGCACGGCGCCGGCCTGGCGCTCGCCGTCGAGCGCGATCGAGGCGAAATCGTTGCGCAGTTCGAACGGGACCGCCATCGTGGCCGTGGTCGCGGCCTCGCCAGGCGCGAAGGTCAGCGTCGCATCGGCGATGCGGCGGCCCTTGTCGTCGAAGGCGCCTGCGGTGACCTGCGCCGGGGCCGGATCGCCCGGCGCGCGGATGGCGGTCAGCGCGAAGCCGTCGACCTGGTTGTCGGCGCCAATCAGGCCGGTCAGCGAAGGCCGGTCGGAAATGGCCCAAACCAACCGTGTCGCGTTCTTTTCGAGCAGAGTCTTGAAAGCGGCCTCGTCGCCTTTGGCGGCAAGGCCATCCGCGAGCACGGCAACGCTGGCGCCGGGCAGGCGCTCCAACGCGGCGGCGACACGGGCGTAGACGGCGGGCCTGTCGGTGGGGATTGGCCGCGGCTTTGCCGCGCGCAGATGGTCGAGCGCGGCCGAGGCATCGAAGGGGCCGATCTCGGCATTGGGCTTCTCGGCGGTGAAGGCGATGACGACCGGCACGCCGTTCGAGCCGGCATCGGCGATCAGCCGTTCGGCGGTGGCCACGCGCTTGTTCCAGTCGGCGGCGCTTGCCCAGCCATTGTCGATGACAAGCGCCAGGGCCGCGCCTTCCGCCGGCAGCTTTTCGCGCGGATTGAAGACCGGCTCGGCCAACGCCATCACGACAAGCGCCGCCATCAGCAACCGAAGCAGCGTCAACCACCACGGGCTTTGCTGCGGGGTTTCCTCGCGCCTCAGGACCCGGGCGAGGATTTTCAACGGCGGGAACACTTCCGTTTGCGGCTTGGGCGGGGTGAGCCGCAGCAACCACCAGATCACCGGCAGCGCCAGAAGTCCCCACAGCACCATGGGCGCCCCGAAGGAAAGCGGCAGCCAGCTCATGCGACCGCCTTTCCGACATTATTGCTACCGTCGGCGGTCAGCGCCATGTGGATGCGCACCAGCGCCTCGGAGGCGAGGCGGTCGGTGTGGTTGACGGTATAGCTCCAGCCGAGACGCTTGCACCAGGCGGCCAATTCCTCGCGGCGGGCCCGGTAAAGCAGGCGGTATTCCTCGGCCAGCATCTCGGCGCGGCCGGCGGTCAGCTTGTCGCCGGTCTCGGGATCGGTGAACTCGGTGCGGCCGGCATAGGGGAAGGTTTCCTCGGCCGGATCGGCCACCTCGATCAGATGCGCGCGCACGCCGTGGCGCGCCAGCACGTCGAGCCAGGCCATGGTTTCCTCGACCGGATCGAGGAAATCGCTGACAAGCACGATGTCGCAGAAACGGCGGATGGCCGACAGATCGGGCTTGGCGGGAAGCGCGGCGGCGTGGCTCAGCTGGGCGGCGATGCGCTCGGCGCCGTTGCGGGCTGTGAACGGGTCCGTCAGGCCCGGCCAGGCGATGCGCTCGCCGCTGCGCGACAAGAGCTCGGCCAAGGCGAGCGCCAGCACCAGCGCGCGCGATTCCTTGGAAACGCCGACGCCGGCCGATTTGTAGAGCATCGAAGGCGATGGGTCGGCCCAGAGCCAGACGGTGTGCGCGGCCTCCCATTCGCGATCGCGCACATAGGTGTGGTCGTCCCTGGCGGAGCGCCGCCAGTCGATGCGCGAGGAATCGCCTTCGACATAGGGCCGGAACTGCCAGAAATTCTCGCCGATGCCGCGCTTGCGGCGGCCGTGCCAGCCGGCGATCACCGTGTTGACGATACGGCGCGCCTCGACCAGCAGGTCCGGCACCAATGAAGCCCGCAACCGGCCACGGGCGAGCGCATCGCGCGTCGCAACCGGTGCCTGGACCTCGCCTATTCGACCCATCAGATGCCTTTTGCCAGCTTCGCCACCACGTCGCGCACGGAAGTGCCCTCGGCGCGGGCGGCGAAAGTCAGCGCCATGCGATGCTGCAGCACCGGTTCGGCCAAGGCGCGGACGTCGTCGACCGAAGGTGCCAACCTGCCATCATATAGGGCGCGCGCGCGGGCGCACAGGGTGAGCGCCTGGCTGGCGCGAGGGCCCGGCCCCCAGGCGACGTGCTTGTCCGTCTCGGCATTGCCCTGGCCGGGCCGGGCCGAGCGCACCAGCTTGAGGATCGCCTCGACGACGCTTTCCGGCACCGGCATGCGACGGATCAGCGTCTGGATTTCCCTCAGTCTGGCCGGCTGCAGCACATTGTCGGCCTTGGCTTCGTCGACGCCGGTGGTTTCGAGCAGGATGCGGCGCTCCGCCTCGATCTCCGGATAGAGGATGTCGACTTGCATCAGGAAGCGGTCGAGCTGGGCTTCCGGCAGCGGGTAGGTGCCTTCCTGTTCCAGCGGGTTCTGCGTCGCAAGCACGTGGAAGGGCGCGGGCAGGTCGTGGCGGGCGCCGGCGATGGTGACGTGATATTCCTGCATCGCCTGCAGCAGCGCCGATTGCGTGCGCGGCGAGGCGCGGTTGATCTCGTCGGCCATCAGCAATTGCGTGAAGATCGGTCCGGAAATGAAGCGGAAGGAGCGCTTGCCGAACTCGTCCTGCTCCATCACCTCGGAACCGAGGATGTCCGACGGCATCAGGTCGGGCGTGAACTGGACGCGGCGCGAATCGAGGCCGAGCACGATGCCCAGCGTTTCGACCAGCTTGGTCTTGGCGAGGCCGGGCACGCCGACCAGCAGAGCATGGCCGCCCGCCAGCAGCGCCACCAGCGTGCGCTCGACGACCGCCTCCTGGCCGAAGATCACCCGGCCGACCGCGTCGCGGACCCTGGAGATGTCGGCCAACGCCTTTTCGGCTTCCTCGATCATCGCTTTTTCGCTGATCGGGCTTTCCTTGATCATCACGCTCATGCCGTTCGATCCTTGTGGTTGGAAATACCGGCCTGCACTCTCAATGCTGCAGAATGCCGCGATTCGGCCTCGCCTGGCGCCTGTATTCGAACTTAAATCACAGACTTGGACGGACAAGGCTGACAATCGGGACAACAGTGACTATTTCGTGACCATGGCCGAACGCAGCGAACATCGTGAACAAACACCGGGCGAACGGAGTCCGGGCGAGCAGAGCCTGACCGGCGCCACCGAGGCACGCGGCCTGGAGGCGCTGATCTCGCGCGCGGCCCGGGCCGGCAAGGGGCCGGCGCCGGTCGAGCGCTGGAATCCGGAATTCTGCGGCGACCTCGACATGGAGATCAAGGCCGACGGGACCTGGTTCTATCTCGGCACGCCGATCGGCCGCATGCCGCTGGTGCAGCTCTTTTCCAGCGTGCTGCGCAAGGATGCCGACGGAAAGACCTACCTTGTGACGCCGGTCGAGCGGGTCGGGATCCGCGTCGTCGACGCCCCCTTCATCGCCGTCGAAATGAACGTGTCCGGAAGTGGGAACGACCAGGTTATCACCTTCCGCACCAATGTCGGCGACGTCGTCGCCGCCGGCCCCGGCCATCCGCTGCGCTTCGTCGACGAAGACGAAACCGGCGGACTGAAGCCCTATGTGTTGGTGCGCGGACGGCTGGAGGCGCTGGTGGCGCGGCCGGTGATGTATGAACTGGTCGAGCATGGCGAGGAGATCGACATCGACGGCAGGGCGATGTTCGCCGTCCGCTCGGGCGGCGAGGTCTATCCGATCATGCCGGCCGAGAAACTGAAGCGGCTGAGCGCGTGATGGACCAGGTGACGCCGGCGCCGTTTTCGATCGCTGACTTTCGTGCCCGCGTCGCGGCGCAGGCGGCGATCGTCCCTGGCGACGATTTCGGCGACCATCGCTTCAATCCCGGCCATCCCAGGCTCAAACATGTCAAGCCGCTGCGCGACGCGGCGGTGCTGATTCCGGTGATCGACCGTGCCAAGGGCGCCATGGTGCTGCTCACCAAGCGCGCCGAGAAGCTGCGCAGCCATTCCGGCCAGGTGGCTTTCCCAGGCGGCACGATCGATCCGACCGATCCCGGCCCCGAGGCCACGGCGCTGCGCGAGACCTTCGAGGAGATCGGCCTCGAGCCGGATTTCATCGAGATCATCGGCCGCATGCCCGACTACGTCTCCGGCAGCGGCTACCGCATCGTGCCGGTGCTTGCCATCGTGCGGCCGGGTTTTTCGCTGACGCTCAATGCCGACGAGGTCGATGCGGCCTTCGAGGTGCCCCTGAGTTTCCTGATGGACCCCGCCAACCACGCGCGCGACAGCCGTTTCTGGAACGACCTCGAATGGTTCTTCTACGATATGCCCTATGGCGGCCAGCGCATCTGGGGCGTCACCGCCGGCATCGTCCGCACGCTCTATGAAAGGCTCTATGCGTGAGCGCTGAGGTGTCTCTCTCGGGCAAGGCCGATTGGCTGGTCGAAAAGCATCTGCAGAAGCTGCTTGCCGCGCTGAAGGAGGGCGGCGAGGAAGCGCGTATCGCCGGCGGCGCGGTGCGCAACACGCTGATCGGCCAACGGGTCGCCGACGTCGACATCGCCACGACCACGGTGCCCGAGGAAACGATCAGACGCGCCAAGGCCGTCGGCTTCAAGACGGTGCCGACAGGCATCGATCATGGCACGGTCACAGTGGTCGCGGGCGGCAAGCCCTATGAGGTGACGACGCTGCGCGCCGATATCGAGACCGACGGGCGGCGGGCAAAAGTGATTTTCGGACGTGACTGGAAAGCCGACGCAGAGCGGCGCGACTTCACCATCAACGCCCTCTATGCCGAAGCGGACGGCACGGTCGTCGACCTGGTCGGCGGCATCGCCGACATCGAAGCGCGGCGGCTGCGTTTCATCGGCGACGCGGAGGCGCGCATCCGCGAGGACTATCTGCGCATTCTGCGCTTTTTCCGCTTCTTTGCCTGGTATGGCGAAGGACGGCCGGACGCGGAAGGGCTGAAGGCCTGTGCCAGGCTGAAGGATGGGCTTGCGCGGCTTTCAGCCGAACGCGTCTGGTCCGAACTGAAGAAGCTCTTGTCGGCTCCGGATCCCTCGCGCGCGCTCTTGTGGATGCGCCAGGCTGGCGTGCTCACCGCCGTGCTGCCGGAAAGCGAGAAATGGGGCATCGACGCCATCCATGGCCTGATCAAGGCTGGAGAGGATCTCGGCTGGATCGCCGATCCGGTGCTGAGGCTGGAGGCGATCGTCCCGCCCGATGCCGTGCGTATGAAGAGGCTTGGCGAGAGGCTGCGACTTTCGAACGAGGATGCCGATCGCCTGCGGCATTGGGCGCTGACCGTTGCGCCGGATGCCAAGGCGACCGAGACCGAACTGGCCAAGAAACTCTATTACGGCGATCGCGACGGCTATCTCGACCGTATTCGACTGGCGCTTGCCGCCGCGCGGACACGTGCCGTCGAGGACAATCAGGCGATGATGGAAGCCGGCGGTTTTTCACGCCTGCTCAATTTCACGCTTAAATGGGAAAAGCCGGTGTTCCCGATCAAAGGCGCCGACCTGACCGAGCTTGGCGCGTCGCCGGGGCCCAAGCTCGGCGCCACGCTGAAGAACCTCGAGAAGGAATGGATGGAGTCAGGCTTCACCCTGGAACGCGGCGCGCTGATGGAACGCGCCGCGCAGGCGCTGGAGCTCTAGACGGCCGGAGCGCCGGCGCCAGTCAACGTATCGCCACGGGAGCCAGGGCGCGCGAGAGGCTTGCTTCGCCTTTGCCGTAGATGGACGGGTCGTAATTGACCAGCGTGTCGGTGCGGGCCGTGTTGAGCAGGTCGTTGGTGATCTGCACCGGCGTCGCCTTGGTGAACTTGCTGCCGATGATCGCGGCGTAGCCCGAGATGATCGGCGCGGCGAACGAAGTTCCGTAAAGACCGGTCTTGTTGCCCTCGACGCCGACCACCAGGAAGTGGCTCTGCACAGCCGTGTTGGAGCCGGCATAGTCGGAATACCAGGCGAGTTGGGCCTTGTTGGCTGTGGTGCCGTTCGTCGACAATGCGCCGACGAAGATCGCCGTCGATTTGCCGATCAGGGCAAGGTCGAGGTAGTCCTGCTGCCCGCCCGTGACTCCACCGACAGCGACCGCGTCGTTGCCGGCCGCCTTCGAGATGATCGCAGAACCTTTGGTTGCATAGGAGATGATCGACGCCTCCTCCGGGGCCCAGCCGATCTGGTTCACGCCGTAACCCGCGGTGGTGTACATGCCGTAGCTGAGGTTGAGCACGTTGCGGCCGGCGGCCAGCGGGACGGCCGTGCCCGTCGAGAAATCCTTGGAGCGGATGGTCGCCGCGGGAGCGATCATGCCAGCCTCCTCGCGCGTCCATTCACCGTGCCGCTGGGTCTGCACGCCAATGCCGAAATTGCCGGAAAAGCGCGACGAACTGCTGAAGTCGTCGACCATGGTGATGGTGACGCCCTTGCCCTTGTAGCCGGCTGCCCACGCGGCGCCGACGTCGGGGCTCATCCAGCTCTGCACGGCTTGCGTCGTCCGCGCGACCGGGATCGTTGCGCTCACGCAGATCGACCCGCCACCATGGCAGAGTGCAGCCATTTCGTCCGGGCTGAGAGCTTCCTGCGCCGATGCCATCGGTGCCGAAAGGATGGCGAGGGCAGCGGCGAGGCCGAACTTCAAGGACTTAACCGACATGTTCATTCTCCAGTCAGACAGAACCAGGACGGACGATCGTGAGTTTCGGGACAAGATGATTTCATCCGCAGCCCCTCCGATCAGAAAGTGAGACGGTAGTTCAGCCAGAGATGCATGCTCTCCGGCTTCGCGCTGACCAGATACTTCAGCGTTTCCTCGGGCGCCGTCTCGCCTGCCGCCAGTCGGCAGTTGACGCTGTAGGTTCCGAACTCGCCGTAGTCGGCCTCGCAGGGCTTTTCGGTCAGGTTGCCGCCGATAACCGAGGTGACCGACAGGGACAGGGTGCTGTTCGGATTGGGATGGACCTGAGTGAGAAAACCAAGCTTGAGACTGGGCTCGATGCTGTATTTCTCGCCTTGTTCCCCAGTGCCAAATCCCCAGAGAAAGCCGGTATCGGGCGTGATCTGGGTAAGAAGATCGACATGCATGTCGACCCAGCTCGCGTGATACCAACGGCTGAAGGAGACCCAGCTTCCGCCCTGCAGCTCATAGCCGCCGTTGCCGAGGCCCCTGGCGCGGTCGCTGAGCGGAGAACCCTGATGGATATCGACGAGCGAGGTGGTCCATTCCTGCGCTGTCGCAGCGGACGCCAAGAGGAAGGCGCACGACAGGAGCACCGCCGTGCAGAGACCGCCTCGGATGTCGGATCGCTCGCGCATGCGCGAAGCACCTCGCCCCACCATTCCGGACAGCGCCTTGATGGCGAAGGGCTTCTCGGGCAGCCGCCTCTGGCCGGATCATGCGCGGGAGAATCGCACGCAGACCGTTACCGCCAGGTTACCTAAGCTGTTACGAATATAAGAATTCGCTGGAATTACGCATAAACTATAACTTCGCCGGCGATCGGAGGATCGCCGGCGAAAAAGGGCGGGATGCGCCGGAAGCAACGATCCGCCATCGTGCCTGTCGGCCGGTGACGTTTGGAAGCCTGCGATCTGGCCCGATCAGGCGGCGTCGCGAACTTTCTGGATGCGCGAGCGGATCGCCTCGATCATGGTCTCGCGAATAACGGTCTCGCCATGCGTCTCGCGCATATGCTCGACGGCGCGGCGCATGACCTCCGCTTCCTCGTCGGCGCGCGTGTGCCAGTCACAGCCGGGAACCAGCGATCCGCATTGGAATTCCTTCATGACTCTTCCTTTCCTAGCGCGGGTGGTTCGACCTTGGCCGGCCGGCCGCCCCTGATTTTTTTCTTGGCAGTCCGGGAGGGAAACGGCGGCGCGCCTCTTCCGGTTGCTCTGCCGGACTACCATAACACGTGTCGGACGGTTCGGTTGCATCGAAAGTCCCCAATCCCGGAATGGAAGGAAAGGCGGAGCAGTATGCCCCGCCTTTCCCCGCTGCCTGAGAACTGGACCTTCAGAGCAAGGTCGTTACTTCATGATCTTGACGGCCTCGGCGATTTTGTTCTTGCCGCTCATGTCCCAGGACACGCGGACCTTCTCGCCGGCCTGAACGCCGGGATCCTTGAAGGCCTTGGACAGCTTGAATGTCGACCCATCGTCCAGAACAAGGCTCATGGCCGTTCCATCAAAGCTCTTGACGGTGCCGGTGGTGTGCTTCACCGCCGCGAATGCGGCGCCACCGGAGGCGAGAAAGGCGGCGGCTGCTGCCGTCACGATAAGCTTGCGCATGGATACTCTCCTGGAAACAAGGGCACCCGTTTGGTCAGGCACCCTCCTGGTCAGGGCCGTCAAGTCGCGTCGAGTCACGGCCGGCGGAGACAGGTGATCTCCGCTTCGACCGCCGGCGCTTCCCGACCCGACGACCCTAAATAGATCAATTTTTTCAAAAGGATATTAGACGAAAAAGATATCGCCCCTGCCACATTGCCCGCCAAGATTCAGCGAATGGGACAGCAATGCGGCCATGACCGGGGCTCACCGGATCGTTACGGCCATTTTACCTCGGGCGGCAGGCTGGACAGGATCGAGGCGACATTGCCGCCGGTCTTCAGGCCGAAGATGGTGCCGCGATCGTGAAGCAAGTTGAATTCGACGTAGCGGCCGCGCCGGATCAGCTGTTCGTCGCGCTCGCCGTCGGTCCAGTCCTGGTTGAAGTTGCCCCGCACCAGATGGGCATAGACGACAAGGAAGGAGCGTCCGACATCCTGGACGAAATTGAGATCGGCGTTCCAGCCGCCCCTGTCCTCGTCCGAATGCAGCCAATCGAAGAAGATGCCGCCGATGCCGCGCGCCTCGTTGCGGTGCGGCAGGAAGAAATACTCGTCGCACCAGGCTTTGAATTTGGGATAGTCGGCGACGGCGGCGTTCTTCTCGCAGGCGAACTGCATGGCGCGATGGAAGGCAATCGTGTCGGGATCGTCCTGGGTTCGGCGACGGTCGAGCACCGGCGTCAGATCGGCGCCGCCACCGAACCACTGGCGCGTGGTGACGACCATGCGCGTGTTCATGTGCACGGCCGGCACGTTGGGGTTCCAGGGGTGGGCGATCAACGAGATGCCGCTCGCCCAGAAACGCGGGTCTTCTTCGGCGCCGGGAATCTGTCTCCTGAACTCGGGCGAGAATTCGCCATGGACGGTCGAGGTGTGAACGCCGACCTTCTCGAAGACGCGACCGCGCATCATCGACATGGTGCCCCCGCCGCCACGCCCTTCGTCGCGCTCCCAGGGGGTCTTCTCGAAATGGCCGGGCGACCATGATGCTTGCGGGCCGGTGAGCTCCTGCTCGATCTGCTCGAACGTGACGCAGATGCGCTCGCGCAAGGCCTCGAACCAGAGGCGGGCCTTCATCTTCTTCTGCTCGATATCGGCCGGCAGGCCCACCGGAAGATCAGGTCTTTCCAATTCGGTCTCCAGTCACAGGCTCACTTGCCTGACAAATGACTCGTTTTTTCTGCGCGCGATCCCTAATCTCTTGAGGACAAGGGTCAAGTCCTGTCTGATCCAGGTGCAAAGGAGTTCCTTCGTGCGCACCCCGGCAAGACCGCCGCTGGATGGCTTGAAGAAGAGGCTGGAGCGCTCACGGGCTGAGCGCGAAAACCAGCCGCGCGACGGTTTCTTGCGCGAAACCTTCGTGTTGCCGCGCCCGGATGCGCGCCTCAAGGCCAAGGAGTGGTTCGAGCGTTTTCCGAAACAGGCCTACTGGACCGAGATCGAAAGCTGGTTCGAACGTCCAGGCGACGTGATCGAGTTCACCATGCGGCGGTTGCCGGCGGCTGATTAAGGTGCATTGATATTCAGGTGAGGCCGGCCTGCAAACGGCGGCTTCCTGCGCTTCCGGTGCTCACGTACTTTAAGTACGCTCCGCTCCGGTTCTCGGAAGTCACCTAGTTTGGTCGCTTCGCGCCCGTCTTCTACTCCGGCTCGGCCTGACCTGAATCTCAGTGCACCTTGGCGCCAGACCGTCAGCGCACCGCCAGCCTTCTCGCCCCCGTCCCCTCCCGGGCCAGCCGGTCTTCCTTGTTCCTCAGCGGGCACTTGTCGATCGACATGCAGCCGCAGCCGATGCAGTCGGTCAGGCCGTCGCGCAATTTCTTCAGCTGGGCGATCTTCTGGTCGAGATCGTCGCGCCAGGCCGTTGAAAGCAGGTTCCAGTCCTCGCGCGTCGGCGTGCGCTCTTCGGGCAGGGACTGGAACGCCTGGGCGATCCCGGCAAGCGAGATGCCGACTTCCTGGGCGACGCGGATGATCGCCACGCGCCGCAGCACGTCCCGGCTGTAGCGCCGCTGGTTGCCCGAAGTGCGATGGCTGCGGATCAGCCCGCGCGCCTCGTAGAAATGCAGCGCCGATACCGCCACGCCGCTGCGCACGGCCACCTGGCCGACCGTCAATTCCCTTGCCGGAGCCATTCTCAAATTCCCGCTTGACCTCAAGTTAAGTTCAGCTTGTAGCGAAAGAGCGACGATATGGCAAATGCAGGAGAAGGCGATGTGCGCCTGGACGAAAATGACGGCGGAAGGGGTGGCGGTTCGGGAGAGCGAGGAAACCCGGCGCGTCCTAGCCGAGCTGGCGCAGCGCTTCGCCCGCGACCATGGCGACCGACAGCGCGACATTGATGCTGCGGGCGCCCGCCCGCATCGGAATGGTCAGTCGCGCGTCGGCCGCCTGGTGGACTTCTTCCGTCACGCCCGCGGATTCGCGGCCGAACAGCAGAATGTCGCCGGCGGCAAAGGCGAAGTCCGTATAGGCGCTGGTGGCCTTGGTGGTGAGCAGCACCAGGCGACGCGCATGCGCCTTCCGCCATTCCTCGAAGGCGTGCCAGTCGGCATGGCGGGAAAGCGCCGCCATTTCGAGATAATCCATGCCGGCCCGTTTCAGCGCCCGGTCGGAGAGCGGGAAGCCGGCCGGCTCGATGATATCGACACCGATGTCGAGGCAGGCGGCGAAGCGCAGGATTGTCCCGGTGTTGCCGGCGATATCCGGCTGGTAGAGCGCGATGCGGAGACGATCGTTCATTTCCGCATCCTGCTAATAAGTGGCAGATCGGCCACAGGAACCTCCGGCTTTTGGCGATTTCTGGACTGGCGGGTGGCCATTTTCTGCGAAGTCGAGTATATGCCCACCATCGTCAACCCGAACCGAATGGAGGGGAACACATGATGACCATGCACATCCAGCTCCTCTCCGGGGCTCACGTATGCCCGCAGGCGGTTTCGGTACGACGATTCTTCTGACACTTTAAGTCCTCATCGCACCGATTCCCGCCGAACCCACTTTTCGGCCTTCGAAGGAATCTTGCGATGTTTTTCAAACTGCCAAAGGGGCGCCGCGCTCCCGCTGAACGTGTCAAGACCGATGCTTGCCGTCGTGTCAAGACCGACGGTTACCGTCGTGCCGAGGCTGACGCTCGTCGTCCGGTTCCGGCCGATTCGATCCGCGCCTTCGGCCGAATGCCGGTGGTCGAGGCCGCATCACCCTTTTTAACGCATTTGCATATGGAGGACGGACCGATGTTCGATCCCTACAAGATACCGGGGTCAAGAAGCCTGCATGAGCGCAAGGTGGCTACCTGGGCGCTGCTGATCGGCGAGACCTATTCGTCGGCGGTGCATGCCGAGGAACGGCGCAGGCCGCATCGCGGCATGCTGCCGGACGTCGATTTCTCGCGCGCGGTGCCCGACCGCAGCCGGCCCACGCTGGTGCGCCGGATCATCCGTTTGATCCGGCCGGGCGACAGGAACCGGGCAGGCTCCGGCCTTTCGTCGGGAACTTCGGGGCCGTCAGGATCGTCAAACGAACCTGTCGGCGAAATGCCGGCGAAACCCTATATTGCGCGGGATAGGGCCGGCGACTCGGATGATTCCGTGTCGCCGGCCCGCAATGCCGCGCGGCCGCAAAGCCTTGCCCATCAATCCCGCGCCGCGTGAGCGCACAGATAAGTCGAGTGCCTGGAATGTTCCGCTGGTTTGAAAACAGGCTCGATCCGTTCCCCGCCGCGGAGCCGGTCGAGCCGCCGAGGACGCTGATCGCGTTTTGCGTGCACTACACGCGCGGCGCCTGGCCCTACATCGTCGTCGATGCGGTGCTGGTGACGGCGATCGCCTTCACCGAAGTCTGGATGTTCGGCTTCCTCGGCCGCATCGTCGACTGGCTGTCGGCGCAGAACCGCGAAACCTTCCTGCAGACGGAGATCTGGAAGCTCGCCGGCATGGCTTTCGTCGTGCTGTTCGCGCTGCCGGGCACGGTATGGCTGCATTCGCTGCTCAACCAGCAGACGCTGATGGGCAATTATCCCATGCGCATCCGCTGGCAGGTGCATCGCTATCTGCTCAAGCAGTCGATGGCCTTCTACCAGGACGAGTTCGCCGGCCGCATCGCCACCAAGCTGATGCAGACGGCGCTCGCCGTGCGCGAATGCGTGATCAAGCTGATCGACGTGCTGAACTACGTCATCGTCTACTTCCTCGGCATGTTGTTCATCGTCGGCTCGGCCGACTGGCGGCTGGCCGCACCGCTCGCTGTCTGGCTGGTCGGCTATATCGGGCTCTTGCGCTTTTTCATTCCACGGCTCGGCAAGGTCGGCGAGGAGCAGGCCAATGCGCGCTCGACCATGACCGGCCGCGTCGTCGACAGCTACACCAACATCCAGACGGTGAAGCTGTTTTCGCATGCGCGGCGCGAGGCAACCTTCGCCAGGGAAGGCATGGCGAGCTTCCTCGACACCGTCTACCGCTCGATGCGGCTGGTGACGGTGCTCTACGGCCTGCTCTACATCTTGAATTCGCTGCTTCTGTTCTCCGTCACGGCAATCTCGCTGTGGCTTTGGCTGGGGCAGGCGGTGACGATTGGCGCCGTCGCCGTAGTCATAGGCCTTGTCCTGCGAATGTGGGGCATGTCGCAATGGATCATGTGGGAGATGTCCGGGCTGTTCGAGAATATCGGCACGGTGCAGGACGGCATCCAGTCGATCTCGCTGCCGCGCCTGGTCGAGGACAGGCCGGGCGCCAAGGACATCAGTGTCAGCCAGGGCGAGATCCGCTTTGACGACATCCGCTTCCACTATGGCAAGCAGAAGGGCGTCATCGAGAACTTGTCGCTTACCGTGAAGCCCGGCGAGAAGGTCGGCATCGTCGGCCGCTCGGGCGCCGGCAAGTCGACGCTGGTCAATCTGCTGCTGCGTTTCTACGACCTGGAAAGCGGCAGGATCCTCGTCGACGGCCAGGAGATCGCGGCGGTGACGCAGGATTCGCTGCGCGCGCAGATCGGCATGGTGACGCAGGACACCTCGCTGCTGCATCGCTCGGTGAGGGAGAACATCCTCTACGGCCGGCCCGACGCGACCGACGAGATGCTCACCGAAGCGGCGCGTCGGGCGGAGGCGCTCGATTTCATCGGCGGGCTTTCGGACCACAACGGCCGCAAGGGCTTCGACGCCCATGTCGGCGACCGCGGCGTCAAGCTGTCCGGCGGCCAGCGCCAGCGCGTCGCGATCGCCCGCGTCATGCTGAAGGACGCCCCGATCCTGATCCTCGACGAGGCGACCTCGGCGCTCGATTCGGAAGCCGAGGCGGCGATCCAGGAGAACCTCTACAAGCTGATGCAGGGCAAGACCGTCATTGCCATCGCGCACCGTCTGTCGACCATCGCGGCGATGGACCGGCTCGTCGTCATGGACAAGGGTCGCATCATCGAGGAAGGCTCGCATGAGGAACTCGTCGCCAAGGGCGGGCTCTATGCACAGCTCTGGCAGCGCCAGTCCGGCGGCTTCCTGCTCGATGACGCGCCAACCGAGGTTGATGCCAAGGCGCCGGAATCCGAGATGGCAGCGGAGTAACGCGATCGCGATTGCAGTTTCCGGCGTCTATGAGAGAAAAATGCTCGACCGCATCTTCACCTGGTTCGAAAGCCGTTATTCGCCGGTGGCGCTGGCCGAAGACAGGCAGCCGCCAATGGGGCTTTGGCGGTTCTACTGGTATTTCATAAGGCAGTTTCGCACCGCCTATTGGCTGCGCATCGTCATCGTTGCGGTCGCGGCAATCGTGGACGCGATGCTGCCGATTTTCGTCGGCCTGATCGTGGGCCTGCTCTCCAGCACCAGGCCGGGAGACTTCTTCGCCGCCCATGGGCCGCTGCTCGTGCTGATGGCGTTCGTCGTGCTGCTGCGCCCGCTGTCGATGGTCATCGACGCGCTTATCCGCAACCATGCCATCGCGCCAAACCTCATCGACCTCATCCGCTGGCAGAGCCATTGGCATGTCGTGCGCCAGGACTGGTCGTTCTTCCAGAACGACTTCGCCGGCCGCATCGGAACCAAGGTTATGCAAAGCGGCGATTCGATGGAGATGAGCGTCAACCTCACCGTCGATGCCGTCTGGTATGCGCTGGTCTTCGTTGCGGTCGCCATCGTCGTGCTGGCGCGGCTCGATCCGCTTCTCCTGACGGTCGTGGCGGTGTGGCTGGTGTTCTATTGCCTGATCTTCTGGTCCGCGATGCCCAGGATCACGCAACGCTCGTCCCAACTGTCGGAGCGGTGGTCGCAGGTGAGCGGCCGCATGGTCGACAGCTACACCAACATCCTGACGCTCAAGACATTCTCGACCGGCGAGCACGAAGACAAATATGTCTCGCAGGCAGTCGTCGAGCACGCCGACACATTCTACCAGCTGATGCGCGTTTTCACGCTGATGTGGTCAGCTTTGTTCATCCTCAACGCGGCGCTGCTCATCGCCGTGAGCTGGCTGGCACTCGTCGGCTGGAACGCCGGCGCCTTGACCACCGCGGCCGTCGCGACCGCGATACCGTTCGCGCTGCAGATCGCCAACATCTCCGGCAGGATCCTCGACGTCGGCGCCAACGTCTTCCGGCAGATCGGCGTCGCCAGCAACTCGATGACGACGATCGCGCGGCCGATCGTCATGCAGGACCAGCCCGACGCACCGGCCCTCGTCGTGACCGCCGGCGGCATCGAGTTCGACCGGGTGAACTTCAATTACTGGCGCAAGGACGGCAAAGGCGGGGTCATCGACAATCTGTCGCTGAAGATCGCGCCGGGCGAGCGGGTCGGCCTGATCGGCCGTTCGGGAGCCGGCAAGTCGACGCTGGTCAATCTCGTGCTGCGGCTGTTCGACGTCCAAGACGGCAAGGTGCTGATCGACGGGCAGGACATCCGCAACGTCTCGCAGGAAAGCGTTCGGACGGCGATAGGCTTCGTCAACCAGGACACCTCGCTCTTGCATCGATCCGTTCGCGAGAACCTCAAATATGGGCGCCAGACGGCTAGCGACGAGGCGATGTTCAGCGCCGCCAAAGCCGCCCAGATCGACGATGTGATCGCGGGGCTGACCGATCCCCATGGGCAGAGCGGCTATGAGGCGCTTGTCGGCGAGCGCGGCGTGAAGCTGTCCGGCGGCCAGCGGCAACGCATCGCAATTGCCCGCGTTATGCTGAAGGACGCGCCGATCCTCATTCTCGACGAGGCCACGTCCGCGCTCGATTCAGAAGTGGAAGCCGCCATCCAGGAGAACCTCTACAAGCTCATGCAGGGCAAGACCGTCATCGCCATCGCTCACCGCCTGTCGACCATCGCGGCGATGGACCGGCTCGTCGTCATGGACAAGGGCCGCATCGTCGAGGACGGCTCGCATGAGGCGCTGATCGCCAGGGGCGGGCTCTACGCCCAGCTCTGGCGGCGCCAGTCGGGCGGGTTCCTGCTGGAGGAAAAACCGGTCGCCGACGATCTGGCGACGAAAGGTGAAGCCGCCGAATGATGAAGGGCGTCTATCGCTGGTTCGAGCGCTGGGTCTACCCGTTCCGCGAGCCGGCGAATCTGCGGCCGCCCGTCAGCGTCGGCGGCTTTCTCTGGCACTATGTCGGCCAGGCGAAGCTCGCCTTCTTCGCCATGCTGATCATCGGCGGCATCGCGCCGCTGGTCGAGGCCGGCCTGTTCTATTTCGTCGGAAGGCTGGTCGATATCCTCGACCAGCTGCCCGGCGAACGCAACTGGCACGCGCTTTGGGCCGCGGCCGGTCCCGAGCTCTTGTTCATGGGCGCGGTAGTGCTCGTCATCCGCACCGCCGTGGTCGGCCTGTCGGCGCTTGTCGACGAACAGACGATCACGCCCGGCTTCTACAATCTGGTGCGCTGGCAGGCGCATCGGCATGTCTCGCGCCAGTCCTACGCCTTCTTCCAGAATGATTTCGCCGGCCGCATTGCCACCAAGGTTTGGCAGGCGGGGCAAGCGACGGGCGACCTGATGGAAAGCTTCATCGAGGTCGTGTGGTTCATGATCGTCTATACGGTCACCACGCTGGCGCTGGTCGCCGGTCTCGATCTGCGGCTGGCAGTGCTGGTGGTGATCTGGATCGCCGCCTTCGGCTGGCTGGCGAAACTCTATCTGCCGGCGATCCGCAAGCATGCAGAGGCGACCGCCGAGGCCGGCTCGATGATCACCGGCCGTATCGTCGATTCCTATTCCAACGTGCAGACGCTGAAACTGTTTTCAGCCGATGGCGACGACCGCTATATTCGCAGCGGCTTCGACATCTATCTCGACGCGCTACGGCCGTTCACGCGCCGGCTGACCGGCGTGCGCATGGCGCTGACCATGCTCTCCGGCATCATGATCACGGCGATCGCAGCCTTTGCCATCTATCTCTGGGTCGAAGGCTCGATCACGGTCGGCGCCGTTGCCTTCACACTGTCGCTGGTGCTCAGGCTCAACATGCTGCTTGGAAGGCTGATGATGCAGCTCAACGGCATCTTGCGAAACCTCGGCGTGCTGGAGAACTCCAAGGCGCTGATTTCGCAGCCGTTGGGCCTGACCGACGCGCCGGACGCCAAGGAACTGGTCGTCACCGGCGGCCGCATCGAGGTCAGGAACGTCACCTTCCATTACGGCAAGGGGCAAGGCGTGCTCGACGGCATCGATCTCGTCGTGCGTCCGGGCGAGAAGGTCGGGCTGGTCGGCCCGTCGGGCGCCGGCAAGACGACCTTGGCCAACCTGATCCTGCGCCTCTACGACCTGGAGGGTGGCCAGATCCTGATCGACGGCCAGGACATCGCCGGGGTCACGCAGAACTCGCTGCGCGGCAATATCGGCGTCGTCAGCCAGGATACCGCGCTGTTCCACCGCTCGCTGCGCGACAACATCAAGCTCGGCATGCCGAATGCCACCGACGCGCAGGTTATCGCCGCGGCCAGGAAAGCCGAGGCGCATGACTTCATCCTCGGACTGCGCGACAACCGCGGCCGCGCCGGCTACGAGGCCTATGTCGGCGAGCGCGGCGTGAAGCTGTCCGGCGGGCAGCGGCAGCGCGTGGCGATCGCGCGCGTCTTCCTCAAGGATGCGCCGATCCTGATCCTCGACGAGGCGACCTCGGCACTCGATTCGGACATCGAGGCGGCGATCCAGGAGAATCTGACCAGGCTGATGGAAAGCAAGACCGTGATCGCCATCGCGCACCGGCTGTCGACGATCGCGGCGCTCGACCGGCTGGTGGTGCTCGACGGCGGCCGCATCGTCGAACAGGGTACGCATGACGAACTGGTGGCGCTCGATGGGCTCTATGCGCGGCTCTGGAAACGGCAGTCCGGCGGCTTCCTGTTCAATGAGGAAAGCGCGCTGGAAGAGACGCGCCCTGCGGAGTAGAACGGCGTCATGTCGGTACGCATGCCCACCAATTTCGGACGGTCAGGCGCGCAGGAGAGCGCGCTCGACCTGCTCGGCCACGAAATCCTCGCCGAAAAGGCCGCGGCGCTCGGCCGCGCCGGCCAGCGTGTCGAGGAAACCCTTGCCAAGTTGCGCGAGAGCGGCGAGGGCGAGCATCGCAACCGGTTGCTCAAGGAAGCCGCCGCGGCCGTCCACGCCTACTTCATCCAGCGCGAGCTTTGCGGCCTGCGCAAGCATGATGCCGTGATCCGCGAATACGACATCCCGCGGGCGGTGCTGGTTAGACTTGGTGCCAGTTAGGCACTGATTTCTTCACGGAAGCGTACCAATCTTGCAGCGAGTGCCGTGGGGTTCTCATCAGCGGCGAAGTGCCCGCTATCCGCGATGATGTCGCCTTCGACCCGCGACAGACCGGCGGACCTCAAGCCGTCGAGATAATCGGCGATGTCGCCGGATTCGGCCGAACCCCTGAGATAAAGAACCGGCGTGGTGATCGGCATCGCGGATGGGCGGGAATTGACCTTGGCGTCCTCGGCAAAGGCGCGGTACCAGTCGAAGCCGGCCTTGAGGCTTTCCGGCCGCGAATAGGCCTTTGTATAGATGTCCCTGGCTTCCGCGGGGATAGCGGTCTTTTCCTTGGAAAGGATATCGAAGAAGAAATCGAAATAGGCGCGCTCTTGGCCGCCTACCAGCATCTCCGGCAAAGCCGGGATCGCATGAAAGGCAAAATGCCAGATATGCGGATTGCGGATGACATTTTCCCACGGCGCCACGCCGGGGACGACGACGTTCATGATCACCGCGCCGGATAATTCCTCGGGCAAGTCGCGCAACAGCGCGAAGACGATCTGGCCACCGACGTCATGACCGGCGACGATGACCTGCCGCAGGCCGCAAGCGCCAATCAGACCCCTTATCAATCTTGCCAGATATCTCTTCTCGCCAGTCCCGGGCGCGTCGTACGAGCCGCCGATGCCCGGCAGGTCTGGCGCGACCACGTGCTGGTTCTCGGCCAGCCGGTCGATGACTGCCTCGAATGCATATGAACTTTGCGGCCAGCCATGCAGCAGCAGAAGGCCGGGCGCATCGAACGGTCCTGCTTCCCGGATCGCGATAGCCATCCCCTCGACCTCGATGGCGCGTGTTTGCATGCGTCGATCTCCATCGTTGCCAGATGGATGGAACTAGGTTGCGGTCAGGCTTCGGACAGGCCCAATCAGAATCATTCCAGCCACTCGGTGATGAAGTGGCCGTTCTCGTGGATGTCGGTGCTTTCGAGCGGGCCGGGGCCGAGATTGGTGAATTTGTGCGGCGTGTCGGGCGGCACGATCAGGATCTGGCCGGTCGTGGCCTCGATTTCCCGGTCGCCGATCGTGAACAGGCCGGTGCCGGAGCGGATGACGAAGATTTCCGCATAGGGGTGCTTGTGCAGGCGCGGGCCGCCGCCGATCGACGGCTGGTAGTTGAAGATCAGGCAGGAATTGGCGCCGAATTGGCCGCATTGCAGCTCGCCTATCCAGCGGTCGGGGGCTTCGGCCCAACTGTCGCGTTCGATGACATGCGCCATGGCCGGACAATAGACCGGGCCAGGAGCCGATGTCGAGGCGAACACCGGCCCGATTCACCCCGGATTTCTCGCTGTTTCACGCTGTCCGACGGCCTGGCCGGGAGGTGTCGGCCAAGGCCGCTGTGCGTCCCCGCGACAATCTGCCCTTGTGCCTTCACCCCGCTGGACAAAAACGGGCTGCACGCATAAACCGAAATCCAAATGCCGGAGGAATTCGCTAGCCTGTTCGCCATGCGCTGTCGGGCAGGTGCGATTGAGCGGGGACAAGGCTCGGCCTCCGGTTAGGAAGAGGCGAAAGGATCAGGCACCCGTGAGCGCAACCGACATCCACGATCCCAACCGTCGCGATTTTCTCTACGTAGCCACCGGCATGGCCGCCGTTGTCGGCGCGGGAGCCGTCGCGTGGCCGTTCATCGACCAGATGCGCCCCGACGCCTCGACGCTGGCGCTGGCCTCGGTGGAGGTCGACGTCGCCTCGCTGCAGCCCGGTTCTTCGCTGATCGTCAAGTGGCGCGGCAAGCCGGTGGTGGTGCGAAACCGCACCGAAAAGGAAATGAAGGACGGCGAGGCCGTCAACCTCGCCGATCTGAAGGACCCGATCGCGCGCAACGCCAACCTGCCCTCCGACGCGCCGGCGACCGATGCCAACCGTACCACGCCCGGCAAGGAAGCCTGGATGGTGATGGTGCAGGTCTGCACCCATCTCGGCTGCATCCCGCTCGGCCAGGAAGGCGATTTCGGCGGCTGGTTCTGCCCGTGCCACGGTTCGCAGTACGACACCGCTGGCCGCATCCGCAAAGGCCCGGCGCCGGAGAACATGGCGATCCCGGTATTCAAGTTCATTTCCGATACCAAGATCCTTATCGGTTGAGGCAGGGGATATTTCGATGAGCGAGGGACACTCGACCTATACGCCCAAGACCGGTATCGAGCGCTGGTTCGACGCCCGCATGCCGCTGCCGCGGCTGGTCTATGACAGCTTCGTCGCCTATCCGGTACCGCGCAACCTCAACTATATGTGGACCTTCGGCGGCATCCTGTCGATCATGCTGGTCGCGCAGATCCTGACCGGCATCGTGCTGGCGATGCACTACACCTCCGACACCAATCTCGCCTTCGATTCGGTCGAGAAGATCATGCGCGACGTGAATTCGGGATGGCTCTTGCGCTATCTCCATTCCAACGGCGCCTCGTTCTTCTTCGTGGCCGTCTACATCCACATCTTCCGCGGCCTGTTCTACGGCTCCTACAAGGCGCCGCGCGAGCTCCTGTGGATCCTCGGCTGCATCATCTACCTCCTGATGATGGCCACCGGCTTCATGGGCTACGTGCTGCCTTGGGGCCAGATGAGCTTCTGGGGCGCTACCGTCATTACCGGCTTCTTCAGCGCCATTCCGCTGGTCGGGAACTGGATCCAGGAACTGCTCCTCGGCGGCTTCGCCGTCGACAATCCGACGCTGAACCGCTTCTTTGCGCTGCATTACCTGTTGCCGTTCATGATCGCCGGCGTCGTCGTGCTGCACATCTGGGCGCTGCATGTCGTGGGCCAGTCGAACCCGACCGGCATCGAGGTCAAGTCGAAGACCGACACTGTCGCCTTCACGCCCTACGCCACCATCAAGGACGCGTTCGGCATGATCGTGTTCCTGTTCGTCTTCGCCTATTTCGTCTTCTACCTGCCGAACTTTCTCGGCCACCCGGACAACTACACGGTCGCCAACCCGCTGAAGACGCCGGCCCACATCGTTCCGGAATGGTACTTCCTGCCGTTCTACGCGATCCTGCGCGCCATCACCTTCAACATCGGGCCGATCAACTCCAAGCTCGGCGGCGTGCTGTGCATGTTCGGCGCCATCGCCATGCTGTTCCTGGTGCCGTGGCTCGACACCTCCAAGGTGCGCTCGGCGGTCTACCGTCCATGGTACAAGCTGTTCTTCTGGGTGTTCGTCGCCGACGCCGTCCTGCTCGGATGGCTGGGCTCGCAGCCGGCGGAAGGCAGCTATGTGTTCATGGCGCAGATGGCGACGCTGTTCTACTTCGCCTTCTTCCTGGTCATCATGCCGGTGCTCGGCCTGATCGAGACACCGCGCAGGCTGCCGAACTCGATCACCGAGGCCGTGCTTGAAAAGAAAAAGGGCGGCAGCGGACATCCGGCACGTGCTACCGTCGCGCCGGAAACCACGGGCTGAGAATCTGAGGGGATTTTGGGTATGAAGAAGATTCTCACCTCGCTGGCGCTGCTTGGCCTGGTGGTCGCGGGCACCGCTGCCATCGCCGCCGAAGAGGAACACAACGCGGCCGCTCCGACGCATTTCCCGATCAACGAACCGAAGGAAATGAGCTGGAGCTTCGCCGGTCCGTTCGGCACCTACGACAAGGCGCAGCTGCAGCGCGGCCTGAAGGTCTACAAGGAAGTCTGCTCGGCCTGCCACTCGATGAACCTGGTGGCCTTCCGCACGCTGGAAGGGCTCGGCTATTCGGAAGCGCAGATCAAGACGCTGGCCGCCGAATACACCATCCATGACGGCCCGAACGACGCCGGCGACATGTTCGACCGTCCCGGCAAGCCGTCGGACCACTTCCCGGCGCCGTTCCCGAACGAGCAGGCCGCGGCCTCCGCCAATGGCGGCGCCGCCCCGCCGGACATGTCGCTGCTCGCCAAGGCGCGCGGCGTCGAGCGCGGCTTCCCGCGCTTCATCTTCGACATCTTCACGCAGTACGCGCAGGGCGGCCCGGACTACATCCACTCGCTGCTCACCGGCTACGATCAGACGCCGCCGGCCGGCATGGTGATCCCGGAAGGCACGCACTACAATCCGTACTTCCTGTCCGGCTTATCGCTGAAGATGCCGAAGCCGCTCTCGGACGGTCAGGTGACCTATGACGACGGCTCGCCGCAGACGGTCGACCAGTATGCCCGCGACGTCTCGGCCTTCCTGATGTTTGCCGCCGAGCCGCATCTGGAGGACCGCAAGAAGACCGGTTTCCGTGTCATGATCTTCCTGCTGCTCTTCGGCGCATTGGTCTATATGACCAAGCGCAGGGTGTGGGCCGACGTGGCGCACTGAGGCGCCTTGCTTCCAGAAAAATGCAAGGGCGCCGAATGGCGCCCTTTTCTTTTCGGCCGCTTGTCGGCAAAACTGTGCGGCAACGGATCAACCGCCCATGAAATCCTCCCTCGAAGACACGCTGCTTGCGGCCATCCGCACCATTCCGGATTATCCCAGGCCCGGCATCCTGTTTCGCGACATCACCACGCTGCTGGGTGACGCGCGCGCCTTTCGCCGCGCCATCGACGAGCTGGTGCATCCCTATGCCGGGCTGAAGATCGACAAGATCGCCGGCATCGAGGCGCGCGGCTTCATCCTGGGCGGCGCGGTGGCGCACCAGCTTTCGGCGGGCTTCGTGCCGATCCGCAAGAAAGGCAAGCTGCCTTATGAGACGGTGCGCGTGGCCTACAGCCTCGAATACGGGCTGGACGAGATGGAGATGCACAAGGACGGCGTCTCGCCGGGCGAGAAGGTGATAATCGTCGACGACCTGATCGCCACCGGCGGCACGGCGGAAGCCGCGGTGAAGCTGCTCAGGCAAATCGGCGCCGACATCGTCGCGGCCTGCTTCGTCATCGACCTGCCGGACCTCGGCGGGCGCAAGAAGCTGGAAGCGCTCGGCGTGCCGGTGAGGACGCTGATCGGGTTCGAGGGGCATTAGGAAGTAGTGAATAGTGAATAGTGAATAGTGAATAGTGACTACTCACTACTCACTACTCACTACTCACTATTCACTACTCACTATCCCACCTTCACCAGCACGGCGCTGTCGAATTCGATGACCTTGTCGCCGGTCGAATCGAAACCTTCCGAACGCAGCGTCAGCAGGTTCCAGCCCGGGCGTCCGGCGAGCGGACGGTGCGCCTGCGCGATGCGCGTGAAAGTCACGGTCTCGCCGGCGTAGACCGGCTTCAGCCATTTCAGGTTACGGAAGCCGGGCGAGGGGCCGAATTCGGGCTGCGGGCCGGGGCCGGTCCAGCGCACGCCCTCGGTCTCCATGCGTTTTTCCAAGTTGTATTTCATCCAGGTGGCGGCGGTGTGCCAGCCCGAGGCGCAGAGCCCGCCAAGCACGCTCTTCTTCGCCGCCTCGTCGTCGACGTGGAAGACCTGCGGATCGTATTTTTTGGCGAACGCCTTGATCTCGTCGGCTTCGAATTTATGCGCGCCGAGCGTGACGGTTTCGCCGATCAGGAAATACTCGTCCAAAGTCATGACAGGTCCCTCGCGGCATCACGCGCGAGGAACATGCCGGTGTTTTCGAGCTCGAAGACGCTTTCGCCGCGCTGGTTGACGAGCTCGCTGCGCATGGTGATCAAGCCGAGCTGCGGCCTCGATTTCGACTGGCGCTTGGAAAGTATGGTGAGCGTGCCGGTAAGCCTGTCGCCGGCCAGCACCGGCTTCTTCCATTTCACATGCTCGATGCCGGGCGAGCCTTGAGAGGTCGAATCGAGCAGGAAAGCGTCGCACAGCATGCGCATGAACATCGCGCAGGTATGCCAGCCCGAAGCCGAAAGCCCGCCGAGGATGCTCGCCTTGCCAGCTTCCTCATCGAGATGCATCGGCTGCGGGTCGAACTCGCTGGCGAATTCGATGATTTCGGCGGCACTCACGTCCTTGCTGCCGAGGTCGAGCGAGGCGCCCTCGACGACGTCCTCATAGGCCCAGGTCTTTCCGGTCATGCTGACAATCCGGTTGACAACGCGTGGTCCCCAAAGTCGGGCCTTCCCGGATGAAGGTCCTAGTCAATTTGGTCAAGTGATTTCTGGTAAGCCAGCCGTCGCCGGCCAACCCCGTCAGAGCCAGCCGCGGCGGCGGAAATACCAGAAGGGCAGGATGGCCGAGACCACCATCAGGGCGATGGCAAAGGGGTAGCCGAACTCCCATTTGAGCTCGGGGATGATGTCGAAGTTCATGCCGTAGATCGAGGCGACCAGCGTCGGCGGCAGGAAGATGACGGCGGCGACCGAGAAGATCTTGATGATGGCGTTCTGCTCGATCGAGATCATGCCGAGCGTGGCATCGAGCAGGAAGGAGATCTTCTGCGACAGGAAAGTCGCGTGGTCGGCGAGCGAGAGCACGTCGCGCGACAGCGTCTTGATGCGGGCGCGCACATCCTTGCTCATCTTGGTCTGGTCAGCGACATGAGCGAGAAAGCCGGCAAGGCGCTGCAGCGAGATCAGGCTGTCGCGGACCGAGGAGGCGATGTCCTCCTTGCGGCCGATGCCTTTCAGGAGCTCCTGGAAATCGCGGTTGCGCTTCGAGGCCTTGGTCGAGCGCGCCTCGAAAATGTCGCGCGAGATCGTTTCGACCTCGCGGCCGGCGCGCTCGAGGATGTCGGCCAGGCGATCGACGATCGCCTCGAGAAGCCCGATCAGGATGGTGTCGCCGCTGGTGCAGCCGGTCGCCACCTTTTCGGCGCGCTGCGGGAAGGTCTTGAAGGCCTTGGGCTCGTGGTAGCGGACGGTGATCAGCCTCTTGCCGGCAAGCGCGAAGGTTACCGGCGACATCAAAGGATCGTCCGCCTCGGTCTGCGCCGGCAGCACGGCGGTCATGAAGTAGCCGCCATCCTCGATATAGAGGCGGCTCGAAATCTCGATCTCTTCCATCTCCTCGCGGGTCGGAATGGCAATGCCCAGCCAGCTCTCGATGCGCGCCTCTTCCTCCTTGGTCGGGTTGAAGAGATCGGCCCAGACGATCCTGTCGCCATCGGCCGCAAGGTCCTCGGTGAGGCGCAGGCGATCATTGTCGACGACGAAGGTTTTTATCATCGCCGGGTCTCCCTGGAGATCAGGTGTTGAACTTGAACAGCATGATGTCGCCGTCATGGACGACATATTCCTTGCCTTCGTCGCGCGCCTTGCCGGCTTCCTTGGCGGCTACTTCGCCGCCCAGCGTGACGAAGTCGTTGTAGGCGATCGTCTGGGCGCGGATGAAGCCGCGTTCGAAGTCGGTGTGGATGACGCCGGCCGCCTGCGGCGCCTTATCGCCCTTGTGGATCGTCCAGGCGCGCGTCTCCTTCGGTCCGACGGTGAAATAGGTGATCAGATGCAGGAGCTCGTAGCCGGCGCGGATCACCTTGTTGAGGCCGGGCTCGTCGAGGCCGATCGAGGCAAGGAACTCCATTTCCTCCTCGTCGGAAAGCTGGGCGACTTCCGCCTCGATCGCCGCCGAGATCACCACCGTGCCGGCGCCTTGCGCGGCCGCCATCTTCTCCACCGCCCTGGTGTGCTCGTTGCCGGTGGCGGCGTCCGCCTCGGAGACGTTGCAGACATAGAGAACGGGATGCGAGGTGAGCAGGTTCAGCCCCTGCAGGATGCGCAGGTCCTCCGCCGCGATGCCGTTGAGCAGGACGCGCGTCGGCTTGCCGGCCTGCAGCAAGTCGAGCGCGGCCTCCATCATCGGCAGGACCGCCATGGCTTCCTTGTCCTTGCCTGCGGCGCGCTTGCGGATCTGGGCGATGCGGCGCTCGAGGCTTTCGAGGTCCGCGAGCATCAGCTCGGTCTCGACCGTCTCGGCGTCGGCGACAGGGTCGATGCGGCCTTCGACATGGGTGATGTCGTCATCCTCGAAGCAGCGCAGCACGTGCACGATGGCGTCGACCTCGCGGATGTTGGCGAGGAACTGGTTGCCCAGCCCTTCGCCCTTCGAGGCGCCGCGCACCAGGCCGGCGATGTCGACGAAGGAGATGCGGGTCGGGATGATCTCCTTCGACTTGCCGATCGCCGCGATCTTCTGCAAGCGCGGGTCAGGCACCGCCACCTCGCCGGTATTCGGCTCAATGGTGCAGAAAGGATAGTTGGCGGCCTGCGCGGCGGCCGTCCTGGTCAGCGCATTGAACAGCGTCGACTTGCCGACGTTGGGCAAGCCAACGATGCCACATTTGAAACCCATGTTCGTCCAGTCCTGTCGGAATTCGATTTTGGTGAGGGCTATGGGCGATAGGGGTGACGAACGTCAAGCCCTTCGAAGACGGCAGCCGGCGTCGCCAGTGCCTGGGCGAGGTTTGCAAGCGGCTTGATCAGGGGTTCGTTTAGCGAGGGCGTCGCAATTTGACGCTAGCTTGGCCCGGTCGCATGGACGACAAAGTCTCGAGCAAAGGAAATTCTGACATGGCCGATTTCAATCTGTCCCGTCGTGACAGTCTACGCAACATCGTGGCGCTTGGAGTTGCGGGCGCCGCAGTCGCCGTTGGCGCGACAGCGCTTGCCGCCACTGAAGCCGAAGCCGCCGGCCAGCCGCATATGAGCCGGGCGCTTGCAGCCCTGGAAACGGCGCTCAACCAGCTTCAGGTCGCCATTCCCGACAAGGGTGGTCATCGTCTCAAGGCCATCGCGCTGGTCAGGGATGCGATCGACGAGACGACCAAGGGCATGGCCGTCGGCGCCATGTAATTCGAGGCGTCTCCGCGATCGGCGGCTCCTGCCGATCCGATCGGGAGCGGCCCGATGATTTAATGCATGTCGCGCAGAAGTGCGACAACGACATGCATCAAGCAACGACCTACAGCGCGTCGCGTGAACCCGTTTCGACGCGACGCGCTTTAGTCTTTTCCGAACAGCTTCTTCAGCATGGCGGCCATCGGGCCGCTTTCGGGAAGTTTTGCCGCCGGCTGCTGCGGGCGCGCCTGGCGGACATGGCTTTGCTGCTTCGGCGGCTTGGGCGGCGGGCGGTCGTCATCGCCGGTCGGCACAAGCTTGTCGCGGAGCGCCAGCGTGACGCGGTTCATGAACGAGCTGTCGTCGCCCTTGGCCAGCAGACCGGCGTCGTCGGCGATGGCGTCGAGCAGGACGTCGAGCCATTCGCGATCGGCCTTGGCGAAATCGCCGAGCACATGGCCGTGCACCATCTCCTTGACGCCGGGATGGCCGACGCCGATGCGCACCCGGCGATAGGCGTTGCCGACATGCTGGTCGAGCGAACGAATGCCGTTGTGGCCGCCGGAGCCGCCGCCGACCTTGACCCGGAGCTTGCCGGCGGCAAGGTCGATCTCGTCGTAGAAGACGGTGAGGGCGGCCGGTTCAAGCTTGTAGAAGCGCATCGCTTCGCCGACCGACTGTCCGGACAGGTTCATGAAGGTCTGCGGCTTGATCAGCAGCACCTTCTCGCCGCCGAGCGTACCTTCGCAGATCAGGCCCTGGAATTTTCGCGACCAGGGGGAAAAGGAATGGCGGCGGGCAATCGCGTCCGCCGCCATGAAGCCGACATTGTGCCGGTTGTTTTCGTATTTCGCGCCCGGATTGCCGAGGCCTGCAAAGACAAGCATCGCCGCCTCCGGACTAGAGCATGATGCCGAAAAGTGTGAAGCGGTTTTCGGAAAACATCATGCTCTATTTCTTTGATCTAGAGCCGGATGAAATCATCCGGCCTGGAGAATTACTTCTCTTCGGCCGCCGGAGCCGCCGTCTCTTCCGCAGCCACCTCGCTGGTCGCTTCCGTCTCCGGCTTCATTGCCGACGAGCCGGCAACGGTCGCGATGGTGAAGTCGCGATCGGAGATGACCGGCTTGACGCCGGCCGGCAGCTTGACCGCCGAGATGTGGATCGAATCGCCGATGTCGGTGCCGGTGAGATCGACGGTGATGAATTCCGGGATCGCATTGGCCGGGCAGTGGAACTCGACTTCGTGACGAACGATGTTGAGCACGCCGCCGCGCTTGATGCCAGGCGACTTGTCCTCATTGATGAAGTGGACAGGCACGTCGACATTCACCTCGGTGTCCTTGCCGATGCGCAGGAAGTCGACATGGACAGGAAAATCCTTGACCGGGTCGAGCTGGAAATCCTTCGGCAGGACCTGGATCTTCTTGCCGTCGACATCGATCGTGGCGATCGTGGTCAGGAACCCGCCGCCGTGGATCTTGTAGAAGAGGTCCTTGTAGTTCAGCGCAATCGCCAGGGGAGGCTGCTTGTCGCCGTAAATCACTGCAGGCACTTTACCGTTGCGACGAACTGCACGGGCGGACCCCTTACCGACCTGTTCGCGCGCTTCGGCCTTGAGCTCGTAAGCATCGTGGCTCATGGCATTTCCTTTCGCGTGTTATGGAGCGCTTGCGGCAAGCACGAGGCCAACCGTAAACGTCGAAAGCCGTCGCGGCCTGCACGATCTGTCCGATGCGTTTGGCGATCCAAATGCGTCTGGGGATCATGCGAGGCCTGGCCGGCCTTCCTCCGCGTTGCCTCCAAGGGTGTCTACGCGGGTGGCGGCTCTATAGCGGAAGGCGGCGAGAGGCGCAAGCGGTTGGGCTGGAAGGCTTGCGGGGCGGGTTCCAGCACCGAAAGCATAAGCCGGAAATCCGATTTGCGCGAATGTAGGATCGAGCGGATCTCAGTCGTCCTGCGGCATGTAACCATCCCAAGGGGACCAACTATGAAACTGCTGTTCAGCCGCAATCCCAATCCTCGCCTCGCGGTCGCGACGGCGCGCCATCTCAAGGCTAAGATCGCGTTCGAGTTCGCATCGCCCATGGCGCCGGGGCAGGCCGAACGCCATCGCGTGCTCAACCCCAATCTGACATTGCCCATACTGGTGGGATCGGGATGGAGCCTGTGGGAGGCCGACGCCATCGCCTGCCGGCTTTCGCGCGAGGTTCGCTCGGATTTCTGGCGCGGCGGGGATGACGAGCCGGATATGATCCGCTGGATCAGCTGGGGCAAGGAACGGTTCGCTTTCGCCTGCGATATGGTGCATTTCGAGCGCGGGACCAAGCAGCGCTATGGGCTCGGTCCTATCGACCAGGCGCTGGTCGAGGAGGGGCTGAGGCAATTCCATGGAGCCGCGGCGATCCTCGAGCCCGAGCTTTCGGGACGCGAGTGGCTGGTCGGCAATTCCATCTCCTATGCCGACTTCCGCATGGCGACGTTCCTGCCTTTCAACGACGTCGCCGGATTGCCGCTCGCCAACTACCCGGCGATCCGGCGCTGGTACGGCCGGCTGGAGGCGATCGACGCCTGGCGCGACCCATTCCAGGAGCTGGAGGCGCCGCAACTGCCGCCGGTCAAGATAGAGGCGTGACTGGCATCCCTGAGCCCGTCCAAGGCGCCCGGGACGCAGCTTGTCCGGTCGCGCCCGCTCTCTTTTTCAGCACATCTCAGACGGCGTCGACCGCCAGGCCGCCGTTCAGCGCGTCGCGCAACGCCTGGATTTGCCGGTTCAAGGCATCGAGTTCAGCCAGTTTCATGCCTGACCGCTCGATCAGCGTCTCGTTCAGGCAATTGCATTGGACGAGCAAGGCTCGTCCGCCGGGGGTCAGGTCGACCTGCACCTGGCGCTCGTCCGTCTGGCTGCGCTGGCGGGTGACAAGCCCAGCCTGCTCCATTCGCTTCACCAGCGGCGTGATGGTGCTCGATTCGAGGGCGAGCCGATGCGCGATGCTGCCCACCGACATGCCGTCCGTCTCTCCCAGCGCATTGAGCACGAGATATTGCGGATAGGTGATCCCCATCTCGTCCAGCATAGGCTTGTAGGTGCGGTTGATCGCCAAGCTGGTGGCGTAGAGCGTGAAGCAGAGCTGATTGTCCAACGGGAGAGGCACGGCGCATTCCTTTTGCCGACTGAGCATCTATTGCATACCACGAAAAATGATATCGCGATAAATAATTTCATGGACAAGGCTCCCGACCTCCGTTACGAGATAGTTATCGCGATATTGTTTATCGTGACATCGATAAAAGGAGATTGAGATGACCTCGCAGACCAAGTCGGGTTCGGGCAGCGGCACGATCACCACCAAGGACGGAACGCAGATCTTCTACAAGGATTGGGGGACTGGCCAGCCTGTCGTCTTCCACCATGGCTGGCCGTTGAGCAGCGACGACTGGGACGCCCAGATGCTGTTCTTCCTGGCACAGGGTTACCGCGTCATCGCCCATGACCGGCGCGGCCATGGCCGTTCGAGCCAGACCGATACCGGCAACGAGATGGACACCTATGCCGCCGACGTGGCCGCGCTCACCGCGCATCTCGGCCTCAAGGACGCCATCCATGTCGGCCATTCGACCGGCGGTGGCGAGGTGGCGCGCTACGTCGCGCAATATGGCGGCGAAGGACGCGTCGCCAAGGCCGTGCTGATCGGTGCGGTGCCGCCGATCATGCTGAAGACGCCGGCCAATCCCGGCGGCCTGCCGATCGAGGTCTTCGACGGTTTCCGGGCTGCGCTGGCGGCCAACCGCGCCCAGTTCTTCCACGACGTGCCGGCCGGCCCGTTCTACGGCTTCAACCGTCCCGGCGCCCGGGTTTCCGAAGGCGTCGTCGACAATTGGTGGCGCCAGGGCATGATGGGTGGCGCCAGGGCGCATTACGACTGCATCAAGGCGTTTTCGGAGACCGACTTCACCGAGGACCTGAAGAAGATCGACGTGCCGGTGCTGGTCATGCATGGAGACGACGACCAGATCGTCCCGATCGCGGACTCCGCGCTGCTTTCGGTCAAGCTACTCAAGAAGGGCGAGCTCAAGGTCTACAAGGGTTTCCCGCACGGCATGGCAACGACCCATGCGGATGTCATCAACGCCGACCTGCTGGCGTTCTTCAAGGCCTGAGCCTGCTTGCCGGAAACACGAAAGCACCCGCCCTCTGGCGGGTGCTGCAGGGAGGATGAAACTCGAAATCGTGCCTGCTGCTTTCTGCTAGAGCGGGATGGCGTTTCGTTGAATCCACAGTACACGACTCATTGGGTTTTGATGGTCTTAGGGAAAGCGCTGAGCCATGCGGTTAGAGCGTTTTGGGGTGAG